>NZ_JAMYLA010000046.1:0-60029 GCF_040317725.1 Mesorhizobium sp. M1396
GTCGGCGAACGCCGGTCGACTGGCGAGCAGAAATACTATGTGTCGAACTTACCGGCCGACGCGAGCCTCAAGCTGCTCGCCGCCACGGTCAAAGCCAGATGGATCTGCGAGCAGGCACATCAGCAGTTGAAGGAGGAACTCGGCCTCGACCACTTCGAAGGTAGATCCTGGACCGGATTACACAGACACGCCTTGATGACCATGATCGCCTACGCCTTTCTCCAATCCCGCCGCCTCAAAGCAGCGGGACGGAAAAAAAAGAGTCGGGGGGCCGCCGCCACAACCGAGCATGCCGGCCATCAGGCAGGCCATCCTCGACCTCTTCGCACGGCCGCCACCCAGGCGATGCCCCCACTGTGAGAAACTCCTCGCCGACGCCGTCGAATCTAAACTGCCAAAGTAGTGCTAGAAGCTCGGATCTTTGCGAAGCAGTGCTGGGTCCGCATTCCCGGCAAGCACCGAAACCGAGATGAGGCTTGGGATATGTTCGAGGCGATGTCAGCCACGCGGCACTGACTGACTTTCATTCCGCAGAAGAGAAACGAACAGCCCGCTGCCGCTGGTGGCGGTGTTTCATGTCGCCTTTCATGTCGCGCACCATTAAAAACCATTGAAAACCAAGGATACTCAGTTGCAACATGAAACGCGGACATTTCTGCATTTGAGGTACGTTAAGATGCTAAATTCACTACAGAAAGAAGTGGTGACCAGAGGCAAATGAGGAAATATGTCTGTGCCTTCAGGTGTTACCACTCTCAAAGAAACCAAGAAATACAACAATATATTTCTGTGGCTTATTTCATTCCTCCCGGAATGTCCGACTGATTTGGTCCGACAGCGGCTTCACAAAATAGGAAAGCGCCGTACGCTCGCCCGTCTGGACCATCGCTTCGGCCGGCATGCCGGGCACGAGCGTCAGGTCCTTGAGCTTCGTCAGTTCCGCATGCGGAACCGATAGACGCACCAGGTAATACGAAATGCCGTTTTTTTCGTCCGTCGCCAGATCTGCTGCGATCCGGCTGACATATCCGTTCAATTCCGGCGTGGTTCTCAGATTGAAGGCTGACATCCGCAGCACGGCCTTGTGACCAAGCTGGATTTGGTCGATGTCCTTCGGGGTGATCCGTACTTCCAGCGCAAGATCGTCGCCTTTCGGCACGATTAGCATGATCGGATCGGCGGGCGTAATCACTCCGCCGACCGTATGAACTGCGAGTTGTTGAATGGTGCCTGACTGCGGCGCGACGATATCGATCCGTCGCAGTTCCTGTTCAGCCGCCACCTTGCGCTCACCATACTCCCCGATCTGCGCCTGAACCTCTCTGAGCTCCTGGCCGACTTCGGTCTTGAAATCCTGATCGATCTGCGGGATCTGCAGGCGCGTTTCGGCTATGCGGGCTGCTGTCTGTGCCTGATGTGCGATCTTCTCACCGCGTTCACCACCGAAAGTGGCAACCTGGATCTTCAGGCTGTTCAACCGTTGGTCCGAGACAATGCCTTGGTCGCGCAGCCCACTCAGAACAGCAATTTCCTTTAGGAGAACCTCGATCCTTTTTTCACAGGCAATTTCCTGCGCCTCGAATCCTTCGATCTCGTGGTGATATTGAGTAATGTGTTCCGCCAGTTGCGCCTGCTTTCCGTCGCGGGATTGTCTGCGGAATTCGAACAGCAGCGTCTCGCTATGTATTGCCGAAGCTACGTCCGGAACATCTCTTCGGGCGAGCAGCCAGTCCGGGAAGGCGATCTCCGCGAGATCGTCACGTTCAGCATCGAGTCTTGCCTGGTAGGCGGCGAGCTCATCGAGCCGCTTGGTGACTATGGCGAGATTGGCGCGCGTCTGGGTGGCATCGAGCCGCATGAGGATGTCGCCGGCTTTCACTTTATCGCCTTCGCGCACCAGGATTTCTCCCACCACCCCGCCGGTCGGGTGCTGCACCTTCTTGACATAGGAATCGACGACAAAGTGTCCGGACGCGACAACCGCACCGGAGAGATTCGTGAAGGCCGCCCAGGCTCCGGCTCCTCCCACAAAGATTACGCTCGCCAGAAGGCCCGCCACCAGGTGGCGGCGAATGGAGCTGGAAACGTCATTGTTCTGATGAATGCCGGACACCGGGATCCTCCATGTCAGCGCGCTCTCCCACGTGATCCTGTGTAGACTCGATGGCGTTGACGCCAGCGCCTCGTGCCATCGCTGTCCCCTTCAGGACTTTGGAAAGCGCTTCATCACGCGCACCGAATGCTCGCTGCCGTCCACCTTCCATCACCAACACCAAATCCACGGCGCGGATGGCGCTGGGCCGATGGGCGACGACAACCGCAATGCCCTTGCGCTCGCGCACGGAGGCGATCGCCTTAATGACCGCAGCCTCGCCTTCCGAATCGAGATTGGCATTGGGTTCATCCAGCACAACAAGGAAAGGGTCTCGATAAAGAGCACGGGCAAGGCCGATACGCTGGCGCTGCCCGGCGGAAAGTGCCGATCCGGCCTCACCGATCGGAGTTTCGTAGCCGTGCTCAAATCGGAGGATCAGTTCGTGCGTGCCCGCTGCTTTCGCCGCGGCGACAATAGCCTCAGGGTCAGGATTATCTTCAAAACGAGCGATGTTTTCGGCAATGGTGCCGTCGAACAGTTCAACACCTTGCGGCAGATAGCCGATATGACGGCCTAGTGCTTCCCGGTCCCATTGATCGAGGCTTGCGCTGTCGATGCGAACTTTTCCGGCGACCGGCGCCCATGCGCCGACGATGGCGCGCGAGAGTGTCGACTTGCCCGAGCCCGATGCACCGATGATCCCGAGTGCGCTTCCCGCCTGAATGGCAAACGCAAGGCCGGTCACGGTCGGCTTCCTTGCGCCGGGCGGAACGATTGTCACGCCTTCGAGGCGCAGTTCGCGTTCAGGTGCAGGCATTGGCATAACGGCAGCGGATTCAGGAACCTTTTCCAGGAGTTCCTCCAGCCGCGCCCAACCCTGGCGCGCCATGAGGAAAGGTTTCCAGCTTGAAATGGCCAGATCGACCGGAGCCAGCGCGCGCCCCATCATGATCGAACTGGCAATCATAACCCCGGCCGTAGCCTCCTGTCTGATGACAAGGTACGCGCCGACGGCAAGAATGGCCGATTGCAGCAGCACGCGCAGCGATTTTGAAATGGCACCCAGCCCACCTGCCACGTCCCCAGCTTTCCGGTTGGCGGCCAGAAACTTGGCATTGGCCTTTTGCCATCGGGCAGCGATCCGCTTTCCAAGACCGAGAGCTTGCACGACCTCGGCATTGCAACGCGCTGCTTGCAGCAGACCATTGCGTGCCATGTTGTGGGAAACGGTATCGCTTATCGGCCGTTGCGAGAGAGTGTTGGCAAGGAGTGTCAGAGATGTGAGGCCGACCGCCCCGATAAGTGCCGTCATGCCGATCCAGAAATGAAGGAGGAAGCAAATGCCAAGATAAAGCAGCATCCATGGCAGATCGAAGAACGCTGTCGGACCATTTCCACCTAAGAAGCCGCGAACATTGTCGAGATCGCGAAGCGGCTGTAAGCCGTCGCCCGGCATGCGCGTTGAAAGCGGAAGGCGAACGATCGCATTGTGAACGCGTCCGGAAAACTCTCCATCGAAACGCTCGCCAATCCGCAGCAGCACGCGGGCGCGCAAAATGTCGAGCAAGCATTGGAACGCATAAAGCCCCGCAGCAAGCACGACGAGCCCCACCAGCGTCGATACGCTGCCACTTGCCAGAACGCGGTCATAGACTTGAAGCATGAACAGCGGCGAGATCAGCGCAAGCACGTTGACCACGCCGCTGATCAACAGAATTCCCCAAATAGCGGAAGTCAGAGGGAAAGGTCTCAAAGCTGAATCCTTCAAGGAATGGTTACTCACGTAGGTCTCCGTGAGGATCTGGCGACCCAGCTCCCTATATTGCTCCCCGAGCGGCAACCGACCTCGCTGATTCAGGATCAGTGCTCCCGCCGAATTTGTTTGGTTTGGCATCTAATGGAGCGGGTCAACAACGACACCGTCCGGCTGAAGGTTTGGAAGGGATTCATCGTGGCCGGCCGCAAGGGCCCGAACAGACGCCTTCAGGGAGATTTCGGTGTACGACCAGCGCGACGTGCAGGGCTTCGTCAAGCTGTACACGCTGCGACTGCTCCCGGCGCCCCGGCCCATCGCAAGTAGCGGAGACGGAAAGCGCCCGCCCAGGGGGCGGGGCGCTGTTCCGTATCGTTTTTCTGGATCAAACGAAGGTGAAGTCCGACGCGGTCAGGCCTAGGTCGGCCACGGTGACCACACCGCCCAGGTGGGCGAACTCGTGCGCGCTGCCGTCGGCGGTGACATAGGCCAGAGTTGCGACTCTGTCGGTGTAGCTGCTTTGGTAGACAATGATGTCGCCGGCGTGCTCGCCGGAGATCGCACTCGCTGCCTCATTAGCAGAGTTGAAAGATTCGCCAGTGATTACCACGACATGTTCGCCGTTCGCACCCGAGGCCGCGCCACTGTAGAAGCTGCTCACCGGGTAGCCGGACTGTATGCTGGCGTTGTTGACGAAGTTCGCGCCAAAACCGTCGTTGTAGAGGCCCACCGCATCGAAGGCGAACTTGTCCTCCGCCGGGTTGAAATCGGTGATAGTGGTAATGTCCGGCTTCGACCCGACACTCGGATTGACCCCAGGCACCGGATTGTGGAACTGGAACACGAACGTGTCATTGTCGGTGCCCCCGGTCAACGTATCCTGGCCGTCACCCACGTAGAGGACATCCTGGCCGGGACCGCCGCTGAGCCTGTCATTGTCCTCACCGGAGACGCGCGCGTTGAAGCGGCCGTTGTCGCCGGAGAGATCGTCCCAGCCATCTCCGCCGAAGATGCGGTCGTTACCCTCGCCGCCAAGGGCTCGGTCACTGCCCGGGCCAGCCGAGATCTCGTCGTTGCCGCCACGACCGTCAATCCAGTCACCGCCCTGGAAACCCTCCATCCAATCTTCACCCTTTGTGCCGAGGAGTGTTTCGGCATCCGGGCTACCCTCGATAATGTTTGCCATCGAAAAATACTCCTAATGATGCACCCTGCCTGACGCGTTCATATTGCCCATCGGGTAATTAGAGAAATCGATTGCTTGGATAGACACACATTTACGAAATGGATGCATTCACGTTCACTTCGCCCTTCCGCTGAGCAGTAGCGGGCTCGCAGGCGGCGGGGACGCGCCCAGACGATCGACCCGAACATTCACACTCAAGCGGACGAGGAAAACTTGGTAACCGGCCGCCCTGGTTGGGCCCAAACCTCTCTCTGTTTGCTCGACGCCGGCATACCCGCACCGTAAGCGCTGGACGTGGACAAGTTCCGGTGGCGGCGGGTACGGCGCGGCTCAGCGATGAATGGGGGCCGGAGACGGTTCCTTCCCCGACACGCATGCTGCTACCGCGCAACAGGGGGGGGCAATTTGCCGCCAATGGTCTCGTGATAGCGCCTTTCGCCGACAGGCTGTCGAAGTTGACCGAAGCCGAGCTGAAACGACAACTGACGGGTCCTCACAGCTGCGTTACGCATTCGCTCACCGTCAAGCCGGCCTCGGAAGAACAGGCATAGGGCTGTGTTGCCGAGTATCTCGCCAGCACTGCCCATTGCGAGCAATGGAACATTAGGGAGCGCGTTCGCGCGAGCCGAGAGTTCAAGGATCTCGGAACGACAGCTTCCGCACGTCGGCCGCACGGGCTCTACGCGACGCGGCCTACGCCAAGCTAACAGAATTACTTTCATTACTCGTGGAATGCCCGACTGATTTGGTCCGACAGCGGCTTCACAAAATAGGAAAGCGCCGTAGGCTCGCCCGTCTGGACCATCGCTTCGGCCGGCATGCCGGGCACGAGCGTCAGGTCCTTGAGCTTCGTCAGTTCCGCATGCGGAACCGATAGACGCACCAGGTAATACGAAATGCCGTTTTTTTCGTCCGTCGCCAGATCGGCTGCGATCCGGCTGACATATCCGTTCAATTCCGGCGTGGTTCTCAGATTGAAGGCTGACATCCGCAGCACGGCCTTGTGACCAAGCTGGATTTGGTCGATGTCCTTCGGGGTGATCCGTACTTCCAGCGCAAGATCGTCGCCTTCCGGCACGATTAGCATGATCGGATCGGCGGGCGTAATCACTCCGCCGAGCGTATGAACTGCGAGTTGTTGAATGGTGCCTGACTGCGGCGCGACGATATCGATCCGTCGCAGTTCCTGTTCAGCCGCCACCTTGCGCTCACCATACTCCCCGACCTGCGCCTCGCTGGACGAGGACAAGTTCCGCTGGGCGCGGGTGGAGAACGGCGTGATCCGGCTTGCCGCGCCCAACTGATGGCGCTCGTCGAAGGCATGGACTGGCGCGCTTAAGCCGAACGGAGACGGCGTCCGACGTCGGCCGGATAGGCCGTGGCGAAGTGACTCAGGCGCAAAAGGCGGGCCTCTGGCCGTGCAAAATAAGCTTTTGTCGGCGTCATGAAGAGAAGCGCTTTGGCCCGTCTCCACGAAATCGTTCCGCTCAAGGCGATATTCGTCCCCATGGCGGCGGAGAAGGCCGAACTGCAACAACTCCGGAGCGAACACTCAAGGCCGAGATCGTCCGGATGGCGACACACGAGCGTGCCCAGGAGAGGCTCGCCGACCTTCAGGGATCGTCAAGCAGCTGGAGCGCGGCGCTTCGGTCGCAGCTCCGAGAAGCTCGAACGTGCCCAGCAGGCCTGCCTTCGAATCCAGACCGGGCTCGGCGCGATTGAGTCCGAACTCGAGGCCGCAAGGCCGCAAGACCGACAGGCGAGCCGCGACGTGCTGCGCGACCGCGCAAGGCGTTCCCGGTGCATCTGGAGCGGGTCGAGATCGTCATCCGGCTCGACCCATGGGGGAAGAAGCGCTCCCGCAGCCAATCGTCCAGTCCGTCAAACGCCGTCGGCCGCACGGGCTTGCGAAACGGAACAGTCCCGCCCTCGCTTAGATGCCGATGCACGGTGTTGCGCGCGCACCCGAATTCCTTCGCCCGTCGGTTCCCCGCCAACCTCATGCCGCCGCAGCATCGCTGCCACCTCTTCAGGCTGAAGGATCTGCTCTCCCTGCATCGTTCTCGACAATGCAGGAATCGCCCAATCCCAATCGCCATCCATGCCTCCTCCCATAACCGAGGGGTCAGTTTCTCAATTCGGCCGACAACTGAGACGTCCGGTGCTCTTAGGCAGGGCAATCATACGAGATGCCTCCTGCAACATCATTTCCCGCATCCAAAGGCTTGCCGGATCATTATTGTGAAGCGCAGGCCATTGGACGGCCTCCGTGAATGCGGCAGGAAGTGGCGGCGGAAGTTCGACAATCCGCAAGGGTGTTAATTTCGCGAAATGCTGCGCCAGCCGCAACGGCATGGTCCCGATGCGGCTGGTGCCTGATAGAAGGGGCGGGATCATGCTAAAGCCGTGTACGACGACCTCGATACGTCTCTCGAAACCGTTCTCGAGCAAATACCATTCCTCGATGGAGGGCTGCCGGGTGTCCCCGAATTTAAGCACAACCTGCCCCATCGACAAGTATCGGTCGAATGTAAGTGGCTCTGACAGCTGCTTGTTCGTGCCGCAGCCTACGCATACGAGCATATCTTCGAACAGGGCTGCGCGAGGATGTTTCGACATGAACACTTCCGGCATAATCAGAAAATCAACGTCGCCGCGCCGGAGAAGCTCCTCGGGGTCGTCGGAAATAGGCAGACATTCGAAGCGGACGGCGGGAGCTTCCCGCGCAGCACGCTTTACGATCTTCTTAAAAAATACGAGTGTGAGGTAATCGGAAAGGATGATGCGGAAGCGACGATCCGATCCGACCGGGTTAAAGGGGTCCCAGGAAATAATCGACAGCTGGATGTGCAGCAATGCCTCCCGGACTGCTGTGGCGAGCCCCTCCGCGCGCGGTGTCAAAATGAGTTCGCGGCCGTTCATCGTAAATAGCTCATCGCTGAAATAGGCGCGTAACCGACCGACGGCGGCGCTCATGGCCGGCTGACTCAGGTTAATACTGCGGGCTGCGGCGGTGACTTTACGCTCCCTGATCAAAGCGTCCAGCACAACGAGGAGATTTAGATCGAGTCCCTTAAAACGCATGCATTGACCTATCCGATACGTGGATGGGTATCGCCCAAACAATCAATTTCACGAATGGTGAGAGCGTCAACGCATCAGCCGACGACGAAACAGAGCAACCGATAGGAAGAACGGCAAAACCGTGTATATGCAAAGCGCGCCGATATGCAGGCCCATGCTGCCGGCGGGACGGCCAAGCATCGCCGGACGAATGAGGTCAATTGCATGTGCGAGCGGCAACAAGGAGGCGACGTCCTGAAAAGCGCCGGGCAATTGGTTGACCGGAAACATCGCGCCGCAAAGGAACAGCATGGGTGTTATAACAAGCGTATTATAGAATATGAAATATTCATAACTGGGCGCAAGCGCCGTGACGACCATCGCTAGACTCGCGAAGGCGAGGCCACTGAGAGCGATGACTGGCAGCAAGCAGAGGATGGATGGCCACGATGCGTAGCCTAGCGTGGTCGCAACAATAGTGATTGCTGTGCCCGCCATCAGGGCCTTGGTGGCTGCCCACGCCAATTCGCCGAGTAAGATATCGCCGAGCGTCAGCTGAGTGCATAGCATTCCTTCCCAGGTGCGCTGGTCGCCCATGCGGCCGAAACTCCCGTAAACCGTTTCAGCGGTCGCCGATGCCATCGCGCTTGTGGCAACCATGCCAGCCGCGAGAAACGCAATGTACGAAGTGCCCTCAACAGGACCTATCATTGTTCCGATTCCAAAGCCGAGACCGAACAGATAGATCATCGGATCGGCGAGGTTGCCGAGCACCGATGCAAGCCCGATTTTCTTCCATCCAAGATAGTTGCGGCGCCAAACCGCGACCCAATTCCACGCATTGGCGGGCATGCCCGCCGCATAACGTTCGCCCATTGTTCAGTCCTCCATCTCGCGCCCGGTTAGCCGCAAAAACACATCCTCGAGATTGGGAGGACGCTGCAGAAGGCGTAGACCCGCGCGCCCGCGTAGCTGCGCCAGCACCTGCTCCGGATCGGGTGCATAGCAAAAAAGCGTCTCACCGCTCACCTCAATGCGCTGTGCGTACGGCCGGATCAGCGCACCCAGTTCATGCGGATTGCCGCCGTAGACCTCGACCACGTCACAGCCGATCTGCTCGTCAATGAGTGCGGACGGGCGGCCTTCGGCGATCTTGCGCCCCTCCTCCATAACGCACAGCCGATCGCACAACCGCTCGGCCTCTTCCATGAAATGGGTAGTCAAAAGAATAGTCTTGCCCCGCGCCAGCAGCGATCGCAGCCGTTCCCAGATCAGGTGGCGGGCCTGCGGATCGAGGCCGGTGGTCGGCTCGTCCATCACCAGCAAGTGCGGGTCATTGATCAGCGCACGCGCGAGCGTCAGGCGCCGCTTCATGCCGCCGGACAGTTCGGCGACGCGCGCATCCGCTTTGTTCTCGAGGCGGGCGAACTCAAGCAGCGATGGTATGACCGCATCGATCTGGCGTCTGCTCATCCGGAAGTAGCGCCCGAACACCAACAGGTTCTCGCGTACAGTGAACGCGGTATCAAGATTGTCGAACTGCGGGACCACGCCGATGCGCATACGTGCCAAACGCGCGCGCGCCGGCACTGGAACGCCGAGCACAGTAATCTTCCCCGCATCGGGCGATGTCATGCCGAGGACCATACGCGCAATCGTGCTTTTGCCCGCGCCGTTCGGTCCCAAGAGCCCGAAGCATTCCCCCGCCGCAACGCGGAACGACAGTCTGTCGACAACGAGCTTGTCATAAGTTTTGCTTACGTCAGTAAGATCGATCGCTACCATGGACATGGGTTCATTTTACCGAGAGGGACGCCAAGACTGGCGGTTGCTTGGTTGCCTGCCGGACCTGAAACTGTGACTCGTCTTCGCCATCCCAGCCGTCGATAACGAACTGATCGACATCACAAGGATTTAGCCCCTGTTCCGGTAAAGCGGCGACAATTGCGTAGAGATTATCGATGGCTTGGTAACGCGGATCGTTGTGCCGCTTTTCCTGGTCAACGCAGAAGACGAGCCGTCCATCCTCGACCAGGGCGATCGCCCCATCATGGGTCAGCTTGATACCAAAGATGCGCATAGTGTCTCCAGGTTAACGGCGATAGATTCGATTCATCAGGAAGCGGAAAGCGGGTTTCGGAAACGGACGAGCAAGCAGTCTTCGTTGACCGACTCGCCCCGACACTCAAGACGCTCTACCTCGATCAACGTTTCGTTCAGCATGGCGATGACCGGCTCAGCACCAGCGGCGTGACCCCAGCGACGGCAATTAGCATCCCTTGCCGATCCGAAGATCAGATGCCCGCCAGGCGCAAGCACCCGCACCAGGTTTTTGACGGCCTCGCGCATCTCGGCTATGTCTTCGAGATAGTAGAGGACCTCCGCCACAACGATCAGGTCAAACAACTCGTCGGTCGAAAACTGTTGAACATCGGAGACTATCCAGTTGATGCGCGACGGCTCGTTTATCCGTTGACGTGCTCGAGCAATCGCTTGCGCCACGACATCGATGACGGTGAGCCCTTGGCAGTAGGGGGCTAGTTTTTCCGTGAATGCGCCGGCAGCGCACCCGACTTCGAGGGCATTTGAAATGGAGCCTTGGGCAAGCGCCAGCTGGAGCATTTGCGTGTGGCGCTTCCGCTCGAACGGATTGCCGTCGAGAAGCCACGGATCGTCTGCGGCCAATTCCCGATCAAGCAACTGATGATTCACGTTCTGGGTCAAACTCGTGCACCTCTCGTCCACTAGGTAATTAGCGATCACTCGTCGCCGCAAATGTTGCCCGACAGCACTAATTCCGAAGAATCCCGCGCAAGATTGAGCCTGCGAAGCGGAGCCGCATGCGGCGAGAATTCTGCCCTGCTGGAACCAGTGATCGGAGTTTGGGTGGGGGCCTGTTTTCCCCCAGTGTTCGATGTAGCGACAGCAGAGCCTCGCGACAGCCAATCGCTATTGCTCAATGTACACAGCGCGTAGGCTTTCAACGGAAGCAAGAGAAAGATGTTGATGAACGTGTGCAGCGAAAAGCCCAGAAATCGAAACTGTCGGGCACGAAATGCTACCACGCTGCATCGGAGCAGGGTCATGGACACAATCATCAGTCCTGTCCACCAAGGCACAGAGCCTGTCAGTGCGAAATGTGCGAGGCCCGTTAATACCGATATGGCGAGGAGTAGCGCGCCGAGATTCTGTCCGACCACGTCCAACGTGAGATAGCTATTCAGGCTGGGCAGCAAGCGCAGCCCAAGCAGCGTGTCCCGGAATGTGCTTCGTGCCCAACGGAGTTGTTGGCGCAGATACGGTCCTAGTCTGTTCGGGACGACTGTGGCCGCGATGGCGCTCGGAACGTACTCGGTTCGAAAGCCTGCTTTCAGCATCAGGATAGTAAGATGGCGATCCTCACCGAAGTCGCTTGGCTTGCCCCGAAAAAACTGCGACTCGTACTGGTCCAGTAACAAAAGGAGCGCAGACCGGCGGTACATGGCACATGGGCCGCAACAGCACATAACGGCACCGAAGCGAGCCTGCGCCGCGCGCTCCTCGTTGCAAGCCAGCCAGTACTCCATGTCTATCAGCCTGGTCAGCCAGCTCTCGGTCCGGTTACTGGCCGTCAACTGACCCATGACTGCGCCGACCGCTGGATCTCGCATCTTCGGTACAAGCTTGGCAATGACGTCGGACGCGAGTAACGTGTCTGAATCAACGTTAAGCACCAGATCCCCTGATGAGCGGCGTATCGCGGCGATCTGCGCCTTGCGCTTTCCAACATTCTCGGGAAGCAAAATGATGTCGAACCTAGGGTCGCGCGCGTAGGTTTCGTGGACAGTTCCTAAGGCTTCGCGATTTCCAGAACCGTCATCAACCACATAGACCCGAAGTCTTCCGGCGTATTCTTGGTCGGCAATGGAAGCCAGGCACTCTGAAAGCGTGCGCGGATCCTCGTTGAAGCAGGGGACGATGACATCCACGCTGGGCAGTTGATCGGAGCCGACGAGAACCTCCAACGCCGATGAGTCGTTTGTCGGCAGAGCATAAAGCCCCTGCATGCTCTTATAAGCAGTCGAGAGCAGCGCATAAAGCGATATGGCCACAGTGCTGGTTGTACCAAGAAGAGTCATGGGATCTCGTTTGTTCAGTGATGTTGAGGAAGTGAGCGGATTACAAATCCGCGCTCACGCAATGCTGGAATCAGCCGGGACAGCGCCGTGACCGTCTGGTCGCGCAGACCGGCGTGAGCGCCCCGGCCCAACTCGCCGGGAGGGCATCCGTCGTGCAAGAGTACGATTGCGCCCGGCCGGACAGAGGCGAGCACTTTATCGATAATCGCGTCGACCCCAGGGCGAGACCAATCTCGAGGGTCGACGGACCAATGGAGGGCCGCCAGCCCGGCGATCTGTGACGCTGTGAAGACTTCTTCACTCCAGGCGCCGTAGGGCGCGCGAACATAGCGCACCGAGGCCTGCGGGCACGCTCTCATGATGGCGTCGTTCGCTTCAAAGACCTCACGTTGCACTTCGCCGAAACCGCATTGGTACAGATCCGGATGAGACATCGTGTGGTTGCCTACCTCGTGCCCTTCTGCGATCATCCGTTGGATTAGATCTGGGTGCTCTAAGGCGTAGGCGCCGATGACGAAGAAAGTCGCCGGCACCCGCTGCTCTGCCAGCACATCGAGAATCTCCGGTGTGAAAAGTCGATTGGGACCGTCGTCAAACGTCAGATAAACGCTGCGACGGCCGGTGCCGTCAGAGCACTCACGGCGCACTTCGTACAAGCAATCGGGACGGCTCATAGCTCTGGTCCGTTCCGATCTATCATCGTGCCCGTGGGCCATTCGCTGATCGGCCGTCCAACCGGCAGAACAATGGTGAGTGCGTCATCGATGCGTGTGGGCGGCAGGTCGAGGCGGGCCTCTGGTCGGGTCGAGCGCACGCGAATTCCCGACAAAACGGCCAAAGGCCTGTATCGCCGCCCGAACCTCTCAACATGATTCCGCAGCGCGTCCCGGACCGTTCCGAAAGCGAATGGAACGCCAAGCTCCTGCAGTATTGGAAGCATGACATGGATTGAATGGGCGATTCCGAGACCCTCAAGGTCCGGGCGTACCCCGTACAGGCCCAGCTCAGCCACCAACAGGTCGACCGCGTCAACCTTGATGAAACGGCGCAGTATGCCCATGTGAGCCGCTACACCACTTGAATCATAGGCGATCACGCGGAGTTCAGGCCTGGCTCCGGCCCAGCTTCGACTACCTTCGAACGGTTCTGCGTTGGACGCCCCAGTCGGCCCGTACGTATCACGAAAGAACTCGGCGAGCTCAACGTGATCGGAGAGCTGCAATTCGTTTTCCCAGCACAACTTCCACTGCACCTGATGGCGCATTCAGGACCTCTCTTCATATTAGTTTTTTGCGGCCGCATTACCCGACCAAAGCGGCGCTGTTGGCTGCATTCAGCCGTTGTCGTTGGCGAAGGTGAGCCAGACGCTCTCTCGAAGTTCCGGCCCGTGTCGTCGATTTGAGCTTGACGTCGCTCATTAACGTTCCTCTAATGCATGGCTCGTAAATTCGTAAAATTGATTGTTTGAATGATACGCATCCACGCGTTGGATAGAACATGACATGCGTTTCAAGGGACTCGATCTAAATCTCCTCGTTGTGCTGGACGCTCTGATGAGGGAGCGTAAAGTCACTGCCGCGGCTCGCAGTATCAACCTGAGCCAGCCGGCCATGAGCGCCGCCGTTGCTCGGTTACGCGCCTATTTCAACGATGAGCTATTTACGATGAACGGCCGCGAGCTCATTTTGACACCGCGCGCCGACGGGCTCGCCACAGCAGTCCGGGAGGCATTGCTGCACATCCAGCTATCGATTATTTCCTCCGACGCTTTCAACCCAGCCCAATCGGATCGTCTCTTCCGAATGATGCTTTCCGATTACATCACGCTCGTATTTTTTAAGAAGATCGTAGAGCGTGCTGCGCGGGAAGCACCCGCCGTTCGCTTTGAATGTCTGCCTATTTGCGACGACCCCGAGGAGCTTCTCCGGCGCGGCGACCTTGATTTTCTGATTATGCCGGAAGTGTTCATGTCGAAACATCCTCGCGCAGTCCTGTTCGAAGATATGCTCGTATGCGTAGGCTGCGGCACGAACAAGCAGCTGTCAGAGCCACTTACATTCGAGCGATACTTGTCCATGGGGCATGTCGTGCTCAAATTCAGGCACACCCGGCAGCCCACCATGGAGGAATGGTATTTGCTCGAGCACGGTTTCGAGAGACGTGTCGAGGTCGTCGTACAGGGCTTTAGCCTGATCGCGCCCGTCCTGTCAGGCAGCAACCGCATCGGGACCATGCCCTTACGGCTGGCGCAGCATTTCGCAAAAACAACACCCCTGCGGATTGTCCAACTTCCGCCGCCACTTCCTCCTCCCGCATTCACGGAGGCCGTCCAGTGGCCTGAGCTTCACAATACTGATCCGGCAAGCATGTGGATGCGGGAAATGATGTTGCAGGAGGCATCTCGCCTGGCGCCTTTGCCTGAAATCAATGAGCGTCTCGGGCACGCCGATCCGACCTTGCGGTTGTTGGTACCGACTGCCACCTCGATTTCACGTGCGAAGTCCCGGAAGATGTTAAGCCCCACTTAAACACCGGGCCTTTGCCCAGCAGAGCGGCGCAGTTGCTTGTCAAGTACGAGGGCCAGGAACGAGCAGAACACACGCCCGGGGTTGCTACTGAATTGACTGCCGCCTCCGATTTTGCTTGCGGAGTCCCAGAAGATGCTCAGCCCCACTTAATTGCCAACGTCGCAGGCCTTGCCGCGGCTTTTCACGCGCGGCCAGGCGAGGAGATGGCGGTCGACGTGGTCGATCATCTGTGCCAGCCTCGCTCGGCTACCGGCGTCGACGACAGTCCCCTGCACCGAGAAAGTCGGGCACTTGGCAATGAAGCCGGTCGAGCTTGACGCTGCGGACCCGGCAATTGACCCCGCGCTTCGTGAACGCGTGGCCGATCCGTTCATCTAATCGGCGCTTCATTCTGCCCGGCTGAGGTCCGTGGGTGCGGCCACCCCGCGGGATGGGATCATCATTCAACTTTCTCTCGTTTATGAAAGGAAACTCCCCGCTCACGATAGAGTCCATGAGTTTCATATATTTTCCGGCAGATGGATGTCGAACGGGAGAAATGTCTGTCCGGGCGTTTCAGCGGTGCCGGTCTCGATAGCCCGCGTCATCAGCGTTATCAGCTCCCGGCAAAGTCGGCGCATTGGCGTGGCGACCGCCATCGTGACGATATTATCTGCGAGCGCCGCCCGAGACTCCGGTGTGATTTCATTCACGATCGCGACGAGATCGCGACTTTTGCCCTCTTCTCGGAGCGCGGAGATGGCGCCCTCCATGCCGCCGCCGGCGACATAGAAGCCGACGAGCTCGGGCTCTCGCTGCATGAGATCAAGCGTTGCCTCGTAGGTGATCTGCCGTTTCTCGAGGTTCATGACAGGATCCAGCACCTCGAACGTGGGCGCGTTCTCACGGCAATAGGAGCGAAAGCCGACGTCACGGAGCTCGTGCCCCTGGAAACGATGGCTGCCGACAAAAACCGCCACTTTGCCGGGCCGTTTTGCGACCTTCGACACCATCCAAGCGGCCGTGCGCCCCACCTTGCGGTTGTTAAGGCCGATATACCCCTGTCGCACGCCGGCGGCGAAGTCGGAAAGCAGCGAGAAAACCGGAATGCCTTTGGCCTTGAGGTCCTCAACCGCTGCTGTAATTTTCGGGTGGTCCGGTGCCACCATCGCGATCGCATGGCAGCGTGCGCCCAAATCCTTGAGCCGCGCGATCAGGTCGCTCGGCATATGTGACGGGGCGAATTCGACGAGCGGAATGCCGTGGAAGGACTGGGCCAAATTGACCGATGCTTCGACCTCGCGTGCAAAATCTTGGTAGAAATGCTGGGCCGGTTTTCTCAAGATGAAGCCCAGACGGTAGTGCGGTAGGTCTCGCCGTAAGCGCTGCTTGATTAGCCCGGCAGCATGATAGCCGATCGCGTGGGCGGCGTCGTGGACCCGCCGCGCGGTCTCCTCGCGCACCGGATGGCGGGCGTTCAGAACCCGATCGATCGTTGCTACGCTGACTCGGGCTTCGCGGGCGAGATCGGCAATTGTGGGGCGCTTGGTCATAGGTCCCTATTCTGATCGGTTTTTGACGCGGGCCGGCTCTCTGTCGCCTAACGCGTTTCGGTTTCGGGTGGCAAAGTGAAAACGTCCCATACGAATGGCCAACAGCGTGTTGGACGAACATCATTCCAGACGTAAACCGGCCGGGTATACTGGAAGGCTCATTCGCTTAAAGGGCGGTGACGGTTTGCACTCACACATTTAGCGCTTCGGCTACATGGTCCGTGAGGAGCCGTTTAGAGGCTGCGGGTCGGTCGTTCAGTTCATGTGACCAGCTAGGCGACTTAACAGGTCGTGGGCCGCCCACCTTACTTGGAGGAGGGTAGCCGGTTTGATGCCTCGGCAAGCTGATGACCGCAGAAGGCGGCTTTCATCTGTGCTCGGTCCAATTCTCCTTCCCAGCGGGCGACGACGAGGGATGCCACTGCGTTGCCGACGCAATTCGTCAGCGCCCGGCATTCGGACATGAAGCGGTCGATGCCGAGTATCAGTGCCATCCCAGCAACGGGAACACTCGGAACTACGGCGAGCGTAGCCGCCAGGGTGATGAAGCCCGCGCCTGTGACACCTGCAGCGCCCTTGGAGGAAAGCATTGCTACGAGCAGCAGCAGCACCTGATCGCCGATGGACAGATCCGTGTTCGTCGCCTGCGCGATGAAGAGGGCCGCCAGCGTCATGTAGATATTCGTGCCGTCCAGATTGAATGAGTATCCGGCCGGGATGACGAGACCCACAACCGAACGCCTGGCGCCCGCCTTCTCCATTTTCTGCATCAGCGAAGGGAGCGCCGCCTCCGAGGAGGACGTTGCGAGGACAAGCAGCAGCTCTTCCTTGATGTAGCGAATGAGAGAACAGATCGAGAAGCCGTTGTAGCGACAGACCGCGCCGAGAACCCCGAACACGAAGAGGAAGGCGGTGAAATAGAACGTCGCGACCAGCATCGCGAGGTGGACCACCGAACCGATGCCATATCTGCCGATGGTGAAAGCCATTGCGCCAAAAGCGCCGATCGGCGCGGCCTTCATCAGAATTCCAACGAGCTTGAAGACAGGCGCGATGAGCGCCTGAAGGAAGCAAACGACAGGCTTGCCCGGCTCGCCGGCCATCGCAAGCGCCATGCCGAACAGAACCGAGAAGAACAGCACCTGCAGGATGTCGCCTTCCGCGAAGGCACCGACGATCGTTGGCGGGATGATGTTCATCAGAAAGCCGGTGACCGACTGCTCGCTGGCTTTTGCGGCATAGGTATTCACGGCCTGGACATCGAGCGAGGCCGGATCAATGTTGAGGCCGGCGCCAGGCTGGACGACATTGGCGACGATGAGGCCGACGATCAGCGCGAGCGTCGAGAAGGTGAGGAAATAGACCATTGCTTTACCGGCGACCCGGCCGACCTTATGAAGATCGTTCATGCCGGCAATGCCGGTGGCAATTGTCAGGAAGATGACAGGCGCGATGATCATCTTGACCAGCTTGATGAAGGCATCACCCAGCGGCTTCAGGCTCTCGCCGGTCTCCGGATAAAAATAGCCAATTGCGACGCCGAGCGCGATGGCGGCAAGCACCTGGGCGTAGAGCTTGGTGTAGAAGGGTTTGCGGGGCGCGGGACTCGCGCCGCGGACTTGTGCAGCTGACACTGGTTCTCTCTCCCTGACCGGATCGAGGTGGCGTGACTTCTCCCTATCGCGGCGCTCCGGTCGAACGCTGCACCAACGCCGCCGCAATACCCATGCCAGATGAATCCGCATGACCTGAACTGACGTGGGCTCGCCAATGATGGAGGAATGCGGTGTCAGACCAGCGGGATAGGCCGCGGTCCGGCACGCCCTTGATGTCTCTGGCAGAGTGCTGCCGGTCGATCCCTCTGGCTAGCGGTTTGCTGCACAGAGCGTGGTGGGTTCCTCGTTTTAGCCGGCTTTGGACCGGGCCGCATCGCTGGCGCCAGCGCGTACCAAATAGGTCGCCTGTTCATAAGCCCGTCCAGATGACAGGCTAACTTACCCCTGTTCGGAAGCGCTGTGAGAAGCGAGTTCCTCTCGCCGGAACGCCTGCGCCACATGACGAAATCCGTTGGTCTAGAGGAGGCCGAGAGCTTCGCTTTCCCTGACTAGCCGTGGCACCCATGATGGAATGAATGCGCTGGCACAAGGCGGGAACGACGAGGGTCCAGCACGACCCGTTGATGTTCACTGACAGAGTGCTGCCGGTCGATCCCTCTGGCTCGCGGTTCATCGGTGGCATCAGAGCCGAGAATGGCTGTGCTCTTTGCAGCGCTCCCGCTGCATGAAAGCCACGTCGAGACGTAGAGATTGACGCCGTTGGCGCTGACCACGACGATGCGATCTGGAAATTGCGAGCACCGCCTACCAAGCCGTACTCGACGCCAGCTTCGCGCCTTCACACGCGACACCGCCGCCGCATGATCAACTCGAGCAAAATGGCGGTTGCCGCAAACGACCAGTGCCGTTGGCGGTTATTATCACTTCCGCCCCTCCTTCGCGGGCGCTGGTGAATGGCACGGCCCGGCTTTTACACTCGGCGCGGTCAGCCGCTCGGGCACCGCATCGCCGGCGCAAGTATTTCCGTCGTTCAACGGCAAAAACAGAATTGATGAATTCTATCATATGCCGCGAGGTTTCCTTTCACGAATGAAAGAAAGCTCGATTGACTATCCCGCCTCGCTCCAGTCTGTTGAAAACAACGTGTGGTTGCCTTGGTGCAAGCCGAGACCATGGCCAAGCTTCGTGGAGGGGAGAGCCAAGCGATGCATCAGGGTTCGATCCGCTTTGCACTCGACCAAACGGCGGCGGCACGAGTTCACGTCGGAGTATTTTCGCGCTTGCTCGCGACGTCGCGGGCGCACATGCCGCCGGCCTACGTTTGATGGCGCGAGATCGAGGATCACATGCACCACAACATTCGCAAATCAGAACAAAATGCCAGCGAGTGCGGCATATCGCTGCCGGATGCGATAAGGGGTTGTCCAACGTCCGAGACGAATCCTGCGAATGGGGCATTGCACGAGCGCGCCCTCACCGGAATCTTCGAAATATCGAAAATACTCACCGGTCCCGCCCGGCTCGAACTCACGTTGGCCAAGGTCGTTGATCTCCTGCACTCGTTAGTGCAGATGCGGCACGGCATCATCACTCTCTGCGATGCCGAGGCCGGACTGGACATCACCGTGGCCAGCGACTGCGACACGAACAGCAATGAGCCCTCCCGGTCGCGCGTGCCGCGCAACGCCATCGATCAGATTGTGACGACGGACACGCCGCTCATCGCCGAGGACATAGCGATGCATCCGGCCTTCACTGCCGCTGACATCGAGGTGCTTGGGGCCTCCGACACCGTGTCCTTCATCGGCGTTCCCATTCGTGTTGATGGGAACGCCGTAGGCGCGCTGACTATGGACAGGGCTTTGGAAAGCAGGTCAAGCTATCGGCTCGATTACGATGTCCGACTGCTCACCATGATTGCCAACATGGTGGGACAGACAGTCAAGTTGCACCGCTTCTGCGCGGGGGACCGCGAGCGACCGCCGGAGTTGGAAGATCGGCTGCAAACGAAATTTTCAGATGTTAAGCACCCTGCACCCCGGCGCAAAAAAGTTCATGTCGAGGGGATGATTGGTGACAGTCCGGCGATAAGCGCGCTGCTGGAGAAGATCGCTGTCGTAGCCAAGGCAAAAACCACGGTTCTGTTGCGAGGCGAGTCCGGTACCGGGAAGGAGCTGGCTGCCAAGGCAATTCACGAGTTGTCGCCGCGCGCCAAGCGGCCCTTCGTTAAACTCAATTGTGCAGCGCTCCCAGAGACAGTCCTGGAATCCGAATTGTTCGGTCATGAGAAGGGTGCCTTCACAAGCGCATTCAATTCCCGCAAGGGGCGCTTTGAGCTCGCTGACAAGGGGACGTTGTTTCTGGATGAGATTGGCGAGATCTCGGCCTCGTTCCAGGCAAAGCTACTGCGCGTGCTGCAGGAGCAGGAGTTTGAGCGCGTCGGCAGCAATCAGACCATTAAGGTCGATGTTCGCGTGATTGCCGCCACGAACAGGAACCTGGAAGAGGCGGTTGCAAGGAATGAGTTCCGCGCCGACCTATACTACCGCATCAACGTGGTTCCCTTGCTGGTACCAGCATTGCGCCAGAGGCGCAGCGATATTCCGCTGCTCGCAGCTGAGTTTCTCAAGAAGTTCAACGACGAGAACGGCTGTACGCTTACCTTCGATCCGTGTGCGATTGAAGTGCTGATGAAATGTGAGTTTCCCGGCAACATTCGCGAGCTTGAAAATTGCGTGCACCGGACAGCGATCCTGGCCGAGGGACTATCAATCGGGAGAAACGACTTTGCCTGCTCCCAAGGCCAATGCTTTGCCGAGGCGCTGTGGAAGTGCAGATCGGGCAAGGCCGCGCTGCAACCAGCGCCGATCCTGCCGGAGTCAGTGAATCCGGCCACGCCGCCGGATGCGGCAGCCTGTTCGGCCGCGACCACAGTCCCGCGTGCCGGCGCAACACACCCAATTGGCGCGAGGACCCCCGACATAGAGCGCGTCATTGCTGCCATGGAAAGATGTGGCTGGGTGCAGGCAAAGGCAGCGCGCCTCCTTGGACTGACCCCGCGCCAGATTGGCTACGTGCTGAGGAAATACGGCGTCGAGATCAAGCGTATGTGAAACCGAGCAGATGAGCTGAGCTGCTTAGCGCCTTGCGGCAGCGATGCAGGTCCGCGTCCGCTTCCACTCGATTCATCGAGGACAGCCTGGCCGAATTCCCGTGTCTGCGTTGCGACCATCGTGTGAGAGGCAACGCTTCCATCGTCAATCCTGTCCGCCATGTTGCTCTCGTTGCGAGCTCATACGGATGCCCCTGGTGAATGAAACGGAGTTAAAATATGTCCGATGCAAAACTGCAAACTGTGCTTTCGGCTCTTCCGCCAGTGACGCGACAGTTAGATGCTCTGCCGTCCAACGGACCAGCGCCGGACGGAAATTTTGTCAAGCTGAATACGAATGAGAACCCGTTTCCGTTGCCGCCAATCATAATGCAAAGTGCAGTGGCGGCCCTCAAGTGCCAGTATCTATATCCGGATGACGATAACATCAGCTTGAGGGAAGCGGCGTCCAGCACCTATGGCGTTTCCAGGGATCAGGTCATCGCAGGCAACGGGTCGTCTGAACTGCTCGGACTCATCTACAGAGCTTTCCTCGCGCCTGGCGATAAGGTTGCGATGATGTCGCCAGGGTTTTCGTTCAACCGCAAACTTGCCATGATTCAGGGCGCCGAGTTTCTCGAAATCGGATGTCAAGCTCATTCCCTGCCAATGGAGCAATTGCTTTCCGGTCCGGCAAAAGACGCCAAGTTCATTATGTTGGCCAATCCAAACAATCCGACCGGAACATTCCTCCCGATAAGCGATATCGAACGCCTCGTAGCACAATCAGACCGCTTGGTTGTCCTTGATGAAGCCTACGTCGACTTTGCACCCGATCATGGCCTGCGCCTCATCAACCAGTATCCGAACGTTCTGATCTTGAGGTCACTCTCGAAAAGCTATGCCGCCGCCGGCATTCGCGTCGGTTTCGGTTTCGGTCACCCTGAAATTATTGGCAGGCTGCGAAACATCCAGAACGTCTTCAACATGAACGTCATCGGGCATGCCGTTGGTATCAGCGTGCTTGCGCATCGCGGCGCCTACGCAGAGAACCACAAGCACATCAAGGGTGAACGAGAGCGAGTGACAGTCGCGCTGTCGCAACTCGGATTTTCCGTAACGCCCTCCCGCGCAAATTTCTTGCTGGCCCGTGTGCCCGCGGGACAGGACGGCTCATGGTGGCAAGCAGCATTGGAAAGGCAAAAGATACTTGTAGCGTTTTTTCCGGACAAAGGCTTGGAACACTGCATCCGCGTTAGCATCGGCACAAAAGAGCAGATGGATGCATTTCTTGCTGCCGCTGGCGACATTGCTGGAAGCTTAACGGTGCCAAGCTCCAAGGGCAGGGAAGCGTCAGACTCTGCTTCTTCGTTACGCTGACGCTAATCGGCGATCACACACATCTCTTCCCACTTGCTTGGTCATCCCAGCAAGAGAACAGCCTGCTTTTAAAATCGGGGACTTATCGAGTGACAAACGTCTTTCCTTCAAACCTAGCGTTCGGCATCTTCGATCATCTGGACGAGGATGGCCGCGACATCGGTCGGCAATACGAAGATCGCCTGATATTAGCAGAGGCGTGCGATCAGCTAGGGTTCTATGCCTATCATCTCGCAGAACATCACTGTACTCCCCATGGGAGAGGTCCATCGCCGAATCTGTTCTTATCGAGCGTCGCCCAGCGCACCCGGCGCTTGCGTCTCGGACCCTTGGTGATGCTGCTTGCGCTTTATCATCCGCTGCGTGCGTTCGAAGAGATCTGTATGCTGGACCAGTTGAGCGGTGGCAGGCTCGAACTGGGCATAGGGCGCGGTGCTCTCCCGATCGAATTGGGCTACTTCGGGATTGGTGCGGACGCGGTGCCGGGCCGTTATGCCGAAGCCAGCGAAATCCTCATGGAAATACTTGTTAATCCGATGAAGGTCGGCACGCTATGCTATCAAGGCCGCCATTTTGATCTCAATGACGTTCCTTTGACGTTAAGACCTCATCAGCGTCCACATCCGCCGACATGGGTCGCTGCCAATCGACCCGAGTCCGCAGCTTGGGCGGCTGCGAATGGAACAAATATCGCGTGTGTAGGACCTTCCTCTTCTGTTCGCAAAACTACTGATGCGTTCCGCGCCTATCGAGAGGACAACGCTGGCGCGGGGGATCAGGCGCAATTTATCGGATTGCTCCGCATGGTCGTGGTTGGGCGTTGTGACACACATGCCTATTCGCTCGCGGCACCTGCTTACGAACGCTGGCTCAAGAGCTTCCAATTCCTTTACGAGCTTAACGCTATCCCCACTCCACCAAACCTGCCGCTGACCTTCGATGCGGCAGTTGAGAGTGAATTGTGCGTGGTAGGATCAGCAGAATCTGTGCGAAAAGCTCTGTTAGGTCAGTTGGAAGAGGCAGGTGCCAACTACCTGCTTTGTCAATTGGCATTTGGAAATCTGCCGCTAGATGCTTCCCTGTACACTGCGACGACCATTCAATCCGAAATCATGGCTCGACTTGGCTGACCATGAAATTCGCAGTCTGAGGTTGAATCGTTGTACAGCGCTCCTTCACATCCACGTGCTCGAGCGTGCACGTGGTGGGGACGGGCAATCGGGAGGGAGGCCAAACTGACGACGAGCCGGCGGCACAGAATACCAGGTTTGTGCGTTGGCTGGCGTCTGGGCCATCTTGTGAACCTGGATGATCCTAAGGAGATGATGGCCGAGCGCGTCACGATGCAGGCACGCGTCTGCTCTCGCGCTCGCGCTACCCGTTGCCCATAGCCCGCCGCAGAGGTTCTTCTCGCCCGGGGCGGCGTCGGTGCGGCGCCTCCAGCTTCATCAGCGGCCCGGCGGTAGCAGAGCCGCCACTCGCTATGGCGCTGTTGAGGGCGCGCTCGCGAGCGGCTTTGCTACGCCCAGCCACCACCAGGAGCGAGCTCGCCCGATGATGGGGTGCACCGCGGTCGGGATACGATGCTGGAGGAAATCGTTCGCAGCCGGTCTTCACGAACTGCGAGGAGTGCTTGTCCTTGAATGCTGCCTGCTGGCCGTCTGCGGTGCCTGAGTGGTCCGCCGACACGCCCGAAAGTCAACGCCACTACCACAAGGCCGCCAAAAAGTCAGGTCTGGGAGCCAGCTTGCACGGTGGTCTCGTGTTCGGGGATGTCGTCGAAGGAGGCGTGGTTGAGATAGTAGAGTTTGGAATACAGGCCGCCCATGGCTATTAGCTCATCGTGCTTGCCAGTCGCAACAACTTGGCCATTCTGAAGCACGATGATGCGGTCGGCCCCCCGGATCGTGGCGAGACGGTGGGCGATGACGAGGCCAGTCCGCCCTTCAAGCAGCTTGATCAGAGCCTTCTGAATCTGCAATTCCGTGTAGCTGTCGATGTTGGCGGTAGCTTCGTCGAGCACGAGGATCTTGGCGTCAGCGACGAGGGCGCGGGCGAAACTGATAAGCTGGCGCTGGCCGAGAGATAAGTTGTCGCCGCGTTCGCCAAGTTGGGTCTCATACCCGTCGGCGAGGCTCATGACGAAGTCATGCGCGCCGACCGCCTTCGCCGCCTCGATCACCTTGTCGCGCGTGGCTTCCGTCTTCTGGTATCGAATGTTCTCGAAGACCGTCCCGGTGAACAGGAATGGCTCCTGCAGCACCATGGCGACCTGGCGGCCGAGCGATTCTTGGGTGAGGTCGCGCACATCATGCCCGCCGACCAGCACCTGACCCTGCTGAACATCATAGAAGCGGTGGACCAGGGCCATCGCACTCGATTTGCCAGAACCGCTCGGTCCGACCAGTGCGACCGTGTCGCCGGGGTTGACCCTGAAGGAGACATTTTTCAGAACCGAACGGTTCGGATCGTAGCCGAATGTGACGTCCCTAAACTCAACCGAGCCGTCCATTTCGGGCGAAAGTACCTCCGCATTGGGTTTGTCCTGAACATCGATCTTGACATCGAGCACATCGGTCAGGCGCTTGCCTGAGGCCATGGCGCGCTGCATGATCGAATATTGCAGGGTGAGTGAGCGGATCGGGTCAAAGAAGCGCTGGATGTAAAACAGGTAGGCTACCAACACGCCCACATCTATACGGCTATTCACGACCATCGAGCCGCCGACCACAATAACGGCGGCCAAGGCGAGGCCCGTGAGGCCATCGACGATAGGCACCATGACCAGTGCATATCTGGCAGCGATCAGTTGGGTCCTGAGGTTGGCATGGGCCCGGTCGTCGAAAAGAATGAAATTCACCTGCTGGCGATCCATCGACTGTATGGTCCGCACGCCGTGAATGGCTTCGGCCAGCGCGCCATTGACGACGGAATTGGTTTCGTGTGCAGCCATGAAGGCGTCGCGGGCACGCGGCAGCCAGACAATGCGGACGATCACCAGGATCGGCAGAACCGACAGCGTCAGGAGGCCGAGGCGAAAGTCGAGCCACAGCATTACGAAAACGATGCCGAAGAGAAGTGCAACATCGCCTAGGGAATATACCGAGGTTTCCAGGAACTCCTGTATGGAGTTAACGTCGCCTTGCAGGCGCGACATCAGGCGTCCGACCTCAGTCTTGTCCATGAAAGAGAGCGAAACCTTTTGCAGATGGCCAAACATGGCGCGGCGGATGTCGAACAGGACAGTTTCGGCAATTTTCCCATCCAAGGTTTCCTGCATGTAACCGGCGGCGAAATTGACCAAAATCGCCGAAAGGAACGCGCCGACGGCCGCAAGCTGGGCTGAGCGATCGCTCGCTGCCGGGTTCATGCCCTGGTCGATCGCGTAGCGGATGATCAAGGGGATGAGAAGCTGCGTCCCGGTGAAGATCAACATCGCGACAATCGTGACAACTACCTTTGCCCGATAGGGATGGACGAAGCCCCAGATCCGGCGGAGGATGCTCTTGTCGAAAGCCCGGCCGAACATCTCCTCCTCGATCCGGTGCGAGCCGACGACCGCGCGCGGAGGGCGTCTGCCGTCGTCACGTTCGGCTTCGAGTTCGCCGGGGCCCTGGTCCATCAGCGGGCGCCCCCATACTGGGTCATATGCTATCACCTGGGCGCGTCTGGAGATCGTAAAGGGCCCTGTAGCGTCCCCGCTTCGCCAGAAGCTCTTCATGCGTGCCGCGTTCTACGATTTCGCCGTTATCGACAAAAAGGATCTGATCGGCATGCATAAGCGCACTCAGCCGGTGCGCGATGATGATCGTCACCCGATCCTTGGCGAAGCGCCGCGTCGCCGCGCGAATGCGCTGCTCGGTGCCGGCATCGATCGCGGCCATCGAGTCGTCGAAAACGACGACAGAGGGGCGCAGCATCATGGTGCGAGCAATCGTGAGACGCTGGCGCTGGCCGCCAGAGAGAGAGACGCCGCGTTCTCCCACGACCGTCTCATACCCTGCTGGGAGCCCTAGAATGTAGTCGTGGAGCTGGGCGAATTCGCCAGCGTGTTCAATTCGCTGTCTCTTCGCCCAGGGGTCGCCATAAGCGATGTTGTTCTCGATCGTGGTGGTGAATAGGAACGCATCCTGCTGTACAACGGCAACCGCCTTGCGAAGGCTCTCGAGGGTGACATTGCGTATATCCTGGCCGTCCAACGTGATGGCGCCACCGGTCACGTCGTAAAAGCGGGGGATCAGATGAGCCATCGTCGATTTGCCGGAACCCTGCGGACCGACGATCGCGATCGTCTCGCCTCTCCGGGCCTCAAAGCTGAGGTTCTTCAGAATGGCGCGGTTTTCGACATTGGGGTACGCAAATGAGACATTGTGGAAGCGCAGAGTGCCGTCGCTTATCTCAAGCGGTCTGGCCTCGAGAGCATCCCTGATCGTGATCTCCTGATCGAGGAGACCGAAAAGCCGCGAACCGCAGCTGGAAGCGCGGGCAAAGGCATTGACCATGAGGCCGATCTGGCGGACTGGCATTTGTAGGATGGTCATGAAGGTCAGGAAGGTCGCCATCGTTCCGACGCTGATCTCGCCAGCGATGAGCTTGTTGCCACCGATCCAAAGCACCAATCCCATTGCGAAAAAGAAGGACAAGGTCATCGCCGACGTGCTGGGTACGTAGATGTCAACGAGATCGTTGGCGAGGCCGAGCGCGGTCTTGGAAGCGCGGTCGAACTTCAGCATCTCATAGGATTGAGCCGCAAAAGCGCGGACCACGCGGATGCCTGCGAGATTTTCCTTCATCACGCGGCTTAGTACCGAAAGGCGCTCATAGAGGTCGAGCCAGGTGGCGCGCAGCCTAAGCTGTGTGGTCGATGAGCGCCAGGCGACAAAAGGCACGAAGCTCAGCGCGACCAGGCCGAGCATGAGATCGATCGAGATCATCATGTAGGCGCCGATCCCGATCAGCATGGTGAGCAGGACCACGCGAACGAGCGCGGTGGAAAAATACATCCGCACGCCTTGGAGATCGAGCATTCCGATGGTGATCAGATCGCCTGAATGGACCCGATCGTGAAAGGAAAAGCTGAGACGCTGGATCTTGTCGTAGTAGGCGAGCCGCAGTTCGTACGCGACATGATGCCCGACGGCTTCGGCAAAATAGTTCTGCGCCATCGTGAAAAGGCCGCGTAGCGCGCTGACGGCGAGCAGCAGGAGAGCCGGGGTCCAGAGCGCTTGTCCTGCCGCGCTCCCGGCGACACCGCCCCCGATGGCTGTCTGGGCCTGGTCGACAGCCCGGCCGAGAAGCTGGGGAATGAGCAACTGGAGGATTGCCGCCATGATCGTCGAGCCCATAGCGAAGGCGACCTGCCAGGGATGCCGAAAATTCATACGCGTTATGCGCAACAGCGTACTCAAATCCCGGCCCCAGCGCGCCGCTTCAACATGGGTCAACGAATTCAGAGCGTTCGTTGCGCTGCCGACAGCATCACTGTTCACGGGTGTATTCCCGACTGCATTTTGCGCCTTCGAGGAAAGCCGAAGGACGCATCATCAAAGGCGACCGCCATTTTAATCCTGTCCACAACCTGCAGCCTTGCCCGTTCCCAGAAGCCGAGCCGCCGCTTGACTAAGTGGCATGTCGATCACCGTGATTCCGCTTGCCGCAAGGAAACGCGCTTCGTTTCTGGTCAGGGATTCCGCGTCCATTACGGTGCAATAGGGACCGCGGGAGCGTTTCATGATCTGTCTGGCGTAGGTGCGCAGCATCTGATCGTTGAAGCGGCAGCCAACGAAGAAAAATCCACGGGTGATGCGCCGTTCCTTCACCACGTCTGGGATCGGTGTCTGGATATCAATTTCGGTCAGGACTTCGACATAGTCGGAATCTGCGACGAGAAAGTTTTGCGAGGGCCTACTACTCCCGTGAGGTGCATAGAGGACCGTCTTTGCCCCCGATTGAGCGTCGAGCTCCCTCCCGGACAAATCGTAGGTTTTTGTCCAAATGTTGCCGATCTCGTTCGCGCGCGTGACGCCTTGTATCTCAACGACGTCCGTTCGGCCGGTCTCCACGAGAGCCGTGCGCATCGCGCTGTCATACCAGCTGTCGATGATGAGGGAGAGCGGCAGCCTTGCGAGCCAGGCGTGGAGGAGGGTTGGCCTCACCGGCGCTGCGAATATCTCCGTCATCCAAGCTTGAAGCGTCCGGCGATGCCGGCGCTGTTCGATGAACTGCGCAACCGACCACATATTGGTGCGGATCCTGGAAGGGGCGGGCGCCCGTGCATTGAGTGCCGCGGCAACGACCTCCGGAGTATGCGGCACAGGCGGTTCCGCACAGTTGAACCCAAGAAGACCCGGACCGAGATAAGGGATCACCTCATCGGCGGCGAGCGCTTCCTTCGCCAAGTCAAGCAGCTTATCGGCAAAACTGTCCCGCACTATGACGAGGTGGCCCGATGTCAGGATCGTATTCATGCTCGTTTCCTCGCGACGCACTTAGCGGCAGCATCAGTCCTCTTCGGAAACCTTCCTTGCCTCGACAGTGATCGGCAGACGCGTATCCCGTGGGAGATCGGGTAAGACGAGCCGCCACCCGTTCCGGAGCGTGATAGTTCCGCCCCACAACTCTTCCTTCTCGATCTTGATGATCGGCTCTTCGAGGTCTTTTTTGGGGACATACGCCGACAAGCCAGCATCGGTCCTGCGGATCATGACTTTCATCTGGCCGTCCCTTCATTGGAATTGCTTTCAGCACTGCAGGACTCGGCTTTCTCGAGGCTCATCAGTTCACGCGCTCGCATGCCGACGACGGTGCCACGGTCGATCCACTCGACCGCATAGATGAAGAACTGCTGGAGAAAGGTGCCGATGTCGCGCACATATCCCTCGTCGCCCTTGCGCACGAGATTTTCGCCGATTTCCCTGCCGGGATAGGTGCCGTCATTCTTTATGTGGCGAGTGGCACGTACCCGCTCTCCCGGCATGAATCGTGGGGGCCTGCGGATTTCGATCTCCTCTTCGCGTCCGAGCGACATGTCCGTTCCCTGATTTCTCTTGCGGCTGCAGATTGTGAACAAGGCGCTCCAGGCGTCCTGCGTAGGCAGCCCCAACAATGTCGGCAGCCCATGGGGTCACGCAGGAACGCAGGTCTTCGGCACCGGGCATACCGAGGCACATTGCTGCGCATCGAAGACCCCCTCGCATTCGGTGCACTTCTGTGACTCGATCACGTAGCTCTCGCCTTTGAACTTGATCGCGCCGGAAGGACATTCGAATTCGCAGGCACCGCATTGGGTGCACTGGGATGCGATGATCTTGAAAGCCATTTTAACTCCTGGTCCGAATGAAATGAGACAGCTCAGGCCGTCGCCGCGAGTGCGGGGGCCCCTGACGTGGCGGTGTAAATCGCGCTGATTGCCGTCTCGATATAGTCATGGGCATAAGCATCGGTCGCTTGGATTCCAGCCTCCGCGAGCTGATCCTGCGGGCAAGTTCCAATCCTAGCGCACAGCACGATATCTATGCCTTGAAGGGTTGCGATGATGCCATCGAGGGCGGCCTCTGCGCTCCAGCCGCCGAGACAATACTGCTCGACCTTGCGATGCCCGACAAAGCTGATCCCTCTCGGCGAGGCTTCGTAAACCTGGAATTCCTTCGCATGGCCGAAATGTTCGTTGACGCGGCCGCCGCCCTTGGTCGCCACCGCGAAGAGGACGGATTTGCCGGGCCTCGCTGCCTTGACCAATCCGATCGCTTCACTTCTGGCCGCCACGTGATCACGGCGCTCCTGCGCGACCAGCTCCCGATAGGCCTTACGCTTGCTGGCATCGTAGGTGACCTCGCCGGGAATCCGGTCGGCCGTGAATTCTTGGCCACGATCCTCGCCAAGCATGCCGACGGCATCTGCCCGGCACTGCCGGCAGTGGCGCATCAACTGGGCGCCGCCTTCGACACGATCCTGAAGAGCTTTCATCTCCATTGCGTTTGGGCCGCGCTGCCCGCTCAGTCCGTAATGCGTGCCGTGTGCCGGGTCAGAAATCAGCGGCATGAGGTTGTGCAGGAACGCGCCTCGCTCCTTGACGCATCTATTCACCTCGATCAGATGCTCATCGTTCACGCCAGGAATCACCACCGAATTGATTTTGGTGAGGATGCCGCGCGCGGTCAGCATCTCCAGGCCCAACATCTGCCGCTCGTGCAGCATCCGGGCGGCTTCGATGCCGACGTAGCGGCGATGGTCGTAAAAGATCCAAGGATAGATCTTTGCACCGACCTCAGGGTCGACCATGTTGATGGTGATCGTCACGTGATCGACATTCATGTCGGCAAGCTCCTCGACACGGTCCGGCAGCGCCAGCCCATTCGTGGAGATGCAAAACTTGATGTCTGGGATTTCCCTGGCGACCCGCGCCAAGGTTGCCTTCGTCTTCTTCCAGTCGTAACAGGCATCGCCCGGTCCGGCGATGCCGAGCACGGAAAGCTGAGGCACCTCGTTGGCGACCGCGATCACCTTGCGTAGCGCCTGGTCGGGCGTCAGCTTTTCAGAGGCCACCCCAGGCCGGCTTTCGTTGGCGCAGTCATATTTGCGATTGCAGTAGTTGCACTGGATGTTGCAGCCCGGCGCGACCGCGACGTGCATGCGCGCGAAATAGTGATGCGCCTCTTCTGAAAAGCAGGGGTGATCCTTGATCTTCTCCCAGACAGCCGGATCCGTGTCGTCGGGCTTTGTCGACGAGCCGCAGGATGACGCGCAGCCACCGGGTTTCATGGTGCCAAGCAACTGGTCACCGAATGTCGTGCTGAGGCTCTCAAGCGAAATTGCCGGTGCAGACATGAACGGCTCCGTTGCTGCGTGATGTCGCAGTCCAAAGCGCAAGAGCTATGCCAGCTCAAAGAGCTGTTTCGGTTCACGAATAGGCTTGTCGTGTCAGATTCCTTCGGATTGCTCCGACACACCTTTGTCGGGCTTACGACAGTGGACACGCAAATAGGGTCGCGAGGCTACCAGCCTTGGGCGCGCAAAGTGTGAACGAGACCACTCCGGGCTGCTTACGGTTGACGTCATCACGACGTCTAGAATTTCTTCACCACGATACCATGCCGGCGCAGGGCGTAGCCGACTTGCCGCGGCGTGAGGCCGAGGATACGAGCCGCCCTGGCCTGAACCCAACCGGCCTTGTCCATCGCGTCGATCACCCGGTCGCGTTCCGCCAGACGCGGGGGACAAGTGGGATCGTTCGGATCGCCGGCCGTAAAGGGAGATATCTTGCCTGCGGAGGCACCGATGCAACTGGCCGGCAGCCGCAATCCGACCGGCACTGCGTTGACCCGTGCGAGATCGTCGATGGCATTGCCGCCATTCGAGCGGTCGGCTCGCTTCCAGAGGAGCCAGGAAAGGCACTGGCCCTTCTTACAGGCGAAATCGGATGGCGTGATCGTGATTGAACGCGCAAGTGTGGCCGTCCTTTGGACGCAGTTCTCCAGCTCGCGGACGTTACCAGGGAAGTAACATTGCGAGATCAGGTCAAGCGCCGGCGGCGCGAAGGCGAGTGCGCGATCGTTCTCCTTGTTGAACCGGTTGAGAAAGGCGTTCGCAAGGCGTGGAATATCGCCGGGTCGCTCTCTGAGCGGAGGCAGGATAATTGGCACGACATTGATGCGGTAATAAAGGTCGGCCCTGAACTCCCCTTTTATGACGGCCGTCTCGAGGTCCTTGTTGGTGGCGCATATGAGGCGCACGTCGACCTGTAGCGTTTTGGTGCCGCCGACTCGCTCCAACTCGCCTTCCTGCAAGACACGCAACAGCTTGGCTTGAAAGGCCGGCGAAATCTCGCCGATTTCATCAAGTAGCAGCGTTCCCTCATTTGCCAATTCAAAACGACCGGCGCGCTGGGAGATAGCACCCGTGAAAGCGCCCTTTTCATGCCCAAACAGTTCTGACTCCAGAACGCTTTCAGACAGTGCGGCGCAGTTCAATTTGACGAAAGACTTCTTCCTCCGACGTGAGAGCTTATGGATGGCCTGCGCAAAGAATTCCTTGCCGGTGCCGCTTTCACCCCGCAGAAGCACGGTGGAATTGGTCCCTGCTACGACCGAGACGGTTTCGAGCACCTGCTTGAGTGCGGGGCTTTCCCCGATGATCCCGTCGATTTTGGCATCCGCATGCCGGGCAGGGTCGTAGGTCCTCCCCTCGTTGGGCGATTTCTCCGGTCCCGATTGCTCATGGCCACACCGCTGACGATCTGTACTCAGGGCGCGATGGAGGCGGATGGTCCGGCCGACAAGGTTGGCGACCATCGTCAGGAAATAAATGTCCTCGTCGTCGCGAAAGTCGGTGGCGCCGTCTCCGGCGCGGTCGATCGACAATGTCCCAAGGATATCATGATCAGCCTTTAGCGGGATACCGATAAAGGCAATTGGGATGGTTCCGATGCTCGAAGACGTTTGAAGGTCAGCCTGAAATAGTTGGGACTTGCGCACGTCCGGTATGAAGAGCGGCGTCCCCGTAGCGACGATTTGATCTGTTACGGCCTGTGGTATGACGCGGCGAGTGCCTGATTGACGTACGTGGGTATTGCCGGCAGTCGCGGCAATCTCCAGCTCTCCTTCAGCGTCCAGGACGACGATTGCTCCGTGACGCATCTGCAGAAATGAAGGCAGGACGTTCACGACATTGGCGAGCGTAATCTCCAGCTCGCTGGGGGCGGTCAGCACCTTCGATATCTCGTAGAGTCCTCTGAGCGCGATATCTGATTGGGGCATGCTTTTGATGGGCGGTTCAGGGCGGGTCCCCCGAGGTCCAACCTCGTCGACCCGATCTTGCGGTCCGTGGGTCATGGAAACACCTCAGGGGTTGTCGTCCAGAGTGCTCCTCCTTTTTTATCTGAATTCTGAAAGCACAGTATTCACGAGCTTCTCTTCGTCAAAGCGACGATCGAAGCAAAGAAAATAGACTTGGCGTTGGGCGAGACCTAAACTGTATCAAGATCAACCCTCTTAATACGTGCGTGCGTCGGTCATCCGAATTTGAAGAGGACTCCGAAACCGCCGCGTGGATAGTTCCACTCGATCTCGCCACTGGTCTCACACAAAATCCGGCAGGTGCCGCACTCCATGCAGCCGTCAGCAGTGATCTCCACTTGACCTTTGTCGTTCAGCTCATAACATTTCGCCGGGCAGACGTGGGTAAGCGCGAGCAAGTTCGCGCTTGGCCTCTCGTGCGGTCGCACTTTGATATGCGGACGGCCGGAATCCACCAAGTAGCGGTTCTGGTAAAGCTTGTCCTCGACACGTGACTTTGTCACTGCGATCGTCATTTCGTCTCCCTTCAGCGCCACGCCAATGCAAGGCGGACCGCGTCGCTGACCAGCCCCCAACGCGAGCGCGCCTTGATGAAGGCCGCCGTGGTCGCCTTTTCCTTCTCGATCTTCGGAGTGCCGTCGACACGCATGAAGTTCTGCGCGGCTTGCGACATCAACCGCGGATAAGTTGTGAAGTAATTGCAGGAATTGGTGTGGAGCAAGGCCGGCATATCTTTGTATTTCTTTAGGTCCTTGACCACGAAGGACTTGTCCAGCATGGCTTTGTAAAGAGCGAGATTTCGTTTGGTCATAGGAGCGTTGCGGCTGTTGACCTCGATGATTGCCTCAGCCGCGATGCGGCCGGAGGTCATGGCGAGGTTCGAACCCTCGCGGTGAATGGCGTTGTTCAGTTGCGCGGCATCGCCGACCACGACCCAACCATCGCCAAACAGCTGCGGAATAGCCTTGTAGCCGCCTTCGGGAATGAGGTGTGCGGAATATTCTTTCACTTCCGAGCCGGCGATCAGCGGCCGGATCGAAGGATGGCTCTTTAAGGCATCAAGGAGAACGTAGGGGCTCTCGACCATCCCGGCAAAATCGGAGACGAGGCAGCCGATGCCCAGTGAGATCGACTCCTTGTTGGTGTAGAGGAAGCCGAGCCCGGCCATGCTGCGGGAGGTCGTGCCCACCGCCTCGATCACGCAGCCTTCATCGCCCTTGACGCCGAACCGCTGCTCAATGACCTCTTCGGGCAGGAAATGCATTTCCTTAACGGCGAGCGCCACGGTTTGCGGCTTCGGCATCTGCCGCAGGCCGGCTCGCGTGCCAAGCAGTCCGCAGACACCTTCTGCGAGAACGACCACGTCCGCGTAGATGGCTCCGCCGGCCCGGTCTGTGCGCACGCCAATCACCCTGTCCTTGGCGTCACGGATGAGCTCCGTCACGGTCGTCTCGCACAGAACCGTCGCGCCGGCCTCGCGCACCTTACGCGAAAACCATTTGTCGAACTGGGCACGGATGATTGTGTATCGGTTGGGCTTGGCCTCATTGAAGTCGTCCGACCGATAGTGAATCCCGGTATGGGATGTGTCGTCCATCACCCAAAGCCGCTGTTCAACCAAATGCCGCTCGAGAGGCGCATCGTCCCTGAAATCCGGGATGATCTTCTCCAGCATGTTCGCGTACATGATGGCACCTTGGACATTCTTGGAGCCCGGATATTCACCGCGCTCCAACTGCAGCACCTTTAGGCCATGGCTGGCCATGGTGTAAGCAGCTGCGTTTCCGGACATGCCTGCCCCAACAACAATGGCGTCGAAGTTTTCCTCGATCATGTCCGTCCCTTAGCTTGCAAGCTTATCGCGACTGTGGGGCGACAGCCGCCGGGTGAAGGCTTCCGTCAGTGCGGGCAGGAAGCGGATCGCGTCGGTGACGATTCCGAGGTGAGCGAAATCGAAAATCGGCGCGTTCGGGTCGGTGTTGATGGCCACGATGAGATCCGCCCCCTCGACGCCAACCCGATGCTGGACGGCGCCGGAAATCCCGGCTGCTATGTAAAGCTTCGGCCGGATGGTCTTGCCAGTTTGGCCGATCTGCCGATCAGCTGGCATCCAGCTCTTCTGGACTAACGGGCGCGAACAGCCATGCTCGGCGCCGATTGCTCGCGCGAGGTTCTTCACAAGCTGCAGGTTCTCCGCCGCGCCAAGACCAAGGCCTCCCGCAACCACGACGTCGGCATAGGCAAGGTTTGCCTTTGCCGACTGATTGTCCGGCAGGAAGCCGAGGACTTTGGTAGCGATCTCGTCCTCGGCAAGCGAGAGCTTGTGCCGGATGACACGCCCGACCGGTTTATCCGTCCGCTGCGGCATGGGCATGACCCTTGGCCGCACTGTCGCCATCTGAGGGCGGAAATTGAGCGTATAGATCGTGCACAACAAGGAACCGCCGAAAGTCGGACGCGTGGCGGCGAGCGAACTGTCGGTATCCACATCGAGTTCGGTGCAGTCGGCCGTGAGCCCTGTCTGCAAGGTCGTCGCCACGGAGCCGGCAAGATCCCTGCCGAGTGTGGTGGCACCGAGAAGAAGGATTTCGGGTTTGTGGGTATCGACCAGATCCGTCATCGCCTTGGTGAAAGGCTCGTTCCGATAGTCGGCGAGCAGGGGCGCCTCGGCGATGTAGACAAGGTCAGCACCATAGGCGAATGCTTCGGCAACGGCGTTCCCGACGGCCTCTCCCGGCGGTCCGAGCACGACGCCTGCAAGCTGGACCTGAAGCTTGTCTGCTAATTTGCGGCCTTCGCCGAGCAGCTCGAATGATACGGGGTGGACCTGGCCGCGTTCGAGCTCGATGAAGACCCAGACGTGCCGGTAGTCCTTGAAATGGGCGGGCAGCTCCTTCTTTATGCCGGCGCGGCCGGCGGCAGGGCGAGGGGTTTCTCGGTTCGCGGTCGACATCGTTTTGCTCCTTGCCGTCACGCGCCGCCGTTGAAGGCGAGCTCATGTTCCAGCGCCGGCTGGCGGGTGAAGATTGCGGTGATGAGTTCGTCAGCGACATCGCGCAAGGGCTTCTCGGCGGTGTCGATTAGTGCCGCCTTTTCAGCTCGAGCAGGAGGGGCGAAAACACGCTTGACGACCGTCGGTGAGCCGCGCAGGCCGCATTTGGTGAGATCCTCAATGCCGGCGTCGGCCGCGCTCCATTTCAAGACCTGGCTGCGCGCGGCGCACAAGGCGTCGTGGATCGAGCCCCGGCGGATCTCGTTTGTGCCTTCCAGCATGGTGATGAGACAAGGCAGCCTGCTCTTCAGCATCTGTGTGCCGCCTTCGGAGCGGCGCTCGACCTTGATCTCGCCTGCAGCAAGGTCAATAGAGGGGATCTTCGCGACATAGGTCAGTTGCAGGAGTCCGAGGCGCTTGGCGATGCCGGGCCCGACCTGGGCGGTGTCGCCATCGATCGTCTGCTTGCCGGTGAAGACGAGGTCTGGCGTGCCGAACGTCTCGCCGACCTTCGCGATTGCCTGGGAAAGGGCGAACGAGGTCGCCAGCGTGTCGGAGCCGGCAAAATAGCGGTCGGTCAAGAGCACCGCTCGGTCGGCGCCGTAGCCGAGCGCCTTGCGCAGCGCGTCCTCTGCCATGGGCGGACCCATGGTGAGCACAGTGACTTCGCCGCCATAGGCATCGCGCAGTCTGAGCGCTTCTTCGAGGGCGAACAGGTCGTAAGGGTTGATGATGGTCGGAACACCCTGGCGCATGATTGTGTTCGTCACCGGATGGACCCTTATCTGTGCCGAGTCCGGCACCTGCTTGATGCAGATTACGATGTGCATTGGCGGTTTCTCTAGGCTCCTGTCCGGGTGCGGGCATTGCGGTTATCTTCTTGATCCGCATAATTCGTGCCAAGTCTCTTGCGCTGCCCCCTTTCCTACAACTTCGGCTGGTTGTTTCTGACGGCGCTGTGGTGATGACCGGATTTGTCGGCTGCTCGACATTGTCGCGTCGCAACCCTTGTCGCCGCTCATTCCCGTCCGAACCGCTTCAGTACCGAGTCGAACGGGACAAAGGTGTGACCCGGCGCGGCAGGTTTGTTCGGATCGTGGTCTTTGAGCACCTTGAAGACCCGATGCGTGAGCGGCGAGGAAATCGCAAAGTCCTCGTAAGCGCGTTCGAGCGTCGCGCGCACCCTCGCGGCAATCACCTGGTCGGGCAGACCGGAGAAATCTTCTTCGGCAAGGTATTGGCCCACGCGCTTCATTATATGGAGCCGCGAGACATTCAGCACCTTGGGGTCATAGAAGACGCCAAGGACTGAGAAGAACTCCTCCGCGGCCGACAGGCGCTTCAGTCGTGCGAGGATGTCTGTGACATCGATGGGGCGGCTGTCAGCGGAACAACTCATTGCATTCTCCCTGGTCGCAAAACTGTGACCTTTGCGCGCGCGCGCACGGCTGACCTGGACCCGCACAGCTCGAAGAGGGACGCCTCGCTGCACATTTTATCGTAGAGCTCGACCAGTTGAGTTGCAGTGAGCGTCGATTTGGTCTCGGCCGCCTCGCGCCGGACGCGGGCCACCATCGCGGCTGCCAGATCCGGGTCGAGATCGCGACCGCTTTCGCTCAGCACATGGGCAATCGCAGTGGCGCCGGAATGCTTGCCGATGACGATCCGCCGGCAGCGGCCCACGAGAGCCGGATCAAGCCCCTGATAAGTACGCGAGTCCTTCAGCAGCCCTGCGACGTGAATGCCGGATTCGTGGGTGAAAACATCGGCGCCGACGACCGGCTTAGTGGCCGCGGTCTGCCGGCGGGCGGCCCAAGCCACCTGGGCGGCGAGGCCGGGCAATGCGGTCAGCTCGATGCCGGTATCTGCGCCGCCGAAGACCGCCATCGCGGCGGCCACCTCTTCCAGCGCGGCATTGCCCGCACGCTCGCCGAGCCCCAGGACGGTGACGGAGGCATGGCGCGCGCCTGCGCGGATCGCGGCTAGCGTGTTGGCGCCAGCAAGTCCGAGATCGTTGTGCGCATGAAATTCAAGGTCGATTGGAGACTGCGCCACGAGCTGGGCGACAAGTTCAAAGGTCGAAAACGGGTCGAGAACACCGACCGTGTCGGCTAGCCTGACGCGGCTTGCGCCGGCGCGTGCAGCCGTCTCGATGACGCGGGCGAGATGATCCCGATTGGCCCGCGAGGCATCCTCGCAGCCCACCGCGACAAAGAAGCCGGCGGCGGCGGCGCGCCTGACCATATGATCGATGACCTGGAGCGCCCCCGCCTTGTCGAGGCCGAGCTTGGCGGCAAGTTGGATGTCCGACCCTGGCAGCGATAGATTGACGGCGTGGACGCCGCTCTCGATCGCTGCATCGAGATCCAGCGACGTCATCCGGCACCAGGCCATGAGCCGAACCGGAAGACGCCGCGCTACCACGGCGCGAATTGTTTCGATCTCGTCGACGCCCATGACCGGCGTGCCGATCTCGATCTCTGTCACGCCGGCCGCCGCAAGAGACTCAGCGATCTCCAGCTTTTCCGTCGTGGTAAAGGCGACGCCCGGCGCCTGCTCGCCATCGCGCAAGGTCGTATCGTTGAGAGAGACATGACGGGTCATGACCGGTAGCCTGTTCTTCTGCCGCTCACGCATAGACCGGATTACCCGGCCCAGAACCGAAAAAGCTGCGCAGCTTCCCCACGATTGCCGGCATGACCTCGAGCACCCGGTCGATATCCTCTTCGCTGTTGTCCCGCGCCAAGGAGAAGCGGACTGCCGCGTGCGGCGTTTTCATCGCGCTTAGGACATGGCTTGATTCCAGAGAGCCGGAGGTGCAGGCCGAGCCAGAGGAACACGCGATGCCAATGCGGCTGAGGAGAAGTGGAATTCCATCACTGTCGACATGTTCGAAGGAGATGTTTGCGGTATTGGGCAACCGTTGCAGGGGATCACCAGTGACACAGGTGCTTGGGATGCGCTGGAGGATCCCGCCCTCCAGACGATCGCGGAGCGACTTTACCCGTGTGGTCTCGTCGTCCATGAATTTCAATGCGAGTTCGGCCGCCGTGCCGAGCCCGGCTATGCCGGGCGTATTCTCGGTGCCAGCACGCCGGTTGTGTTCTTGGTGGCCCCCCTTGATCAGCGAATGGAAGTTCACGCCACGTTTTACGAAAAGCGCACCGATCCCTTTCGGCCCGTGCAGCTTGTGGCCGGAGAGCGACAGCATGTCGATTGCGGTCGACTTCAGGTCCATCGGAAGCTTGCCGACCGCCTGCACAGCATCGGTATGGAATAGGGCGCCCACTTCCTTGGCCAACTCGGCAAGCCTGGCCACGGGGAAGATCACACCAGTCTCGTTGTTCGCCCACATTATGGAAACGATTGCCACCTGTGGGGTGAGGGCGGCCATATAGGCGTCGAGGTCGAGCCGGCCACGGCAATCCACCGGGATCCTGTGCACCTTGACGCGGCGGGTCTTCTCAAGATGCGCGCAAAGCGTCAGCACGGCGGGATGCTCGACCGCGGACGTAACGATCTCGGTTCGGTTGGGCGCCGCCTCGAGCGCTGAAAGAAGCGCTGCATTGTCGCTTTCTGTCCCACCCGAGGTGAAGGTGATCTCATCGTCGAACTCCGCGCCGATCAGCGCTTGCAACTGCCTCCGCGCCTTTGTCACCGCCGCACTGACTGAGGCGCCAAGAGCGTGCGCCGACGAAGGGTTGGCGAATTGATCCCTAAAGAACGGCAACATCGCTTGCAGGACCGCAGGATCGACCCGTGTGGTTGCGTTGTTGTCGAGGTAGACAGGCTTCATAGGTGCGATCCTCAGTTGACCAGAATGACGCGGCGCGGACCGACTCGTTGAGCCTCTGGCGCATGCCGTTGATGATAATGGGCCTGAACTGGCAGCCCGCGCAGACGCCCGGAGTGTTTGACGCAGACCGGATCTCCGTCGAGATGGACATGTTCGCAGTGGCCGCCGTCAGCCGTAAGGACGCCCGAACGCGATAACGTTATCGATGAGCCGAATTTGGCACAGCAGCGCGATCTGTCCGCAAGCAGCTCGGGTGACACCAGGACTCGAGCTGTTTCGGGAGGCGGCGTTCTTTGCACCTTACCGGAAGCGAATGGCGGTCCCGAGATCCGTTTTCCTTGGTCTTTAGGACGGGGACATCTGTCGTGCCGGCCATATAAGTCTCCTCTGCCGCAAAATGAGTCCGACGGCCGCATAGGGCCTTCGGGCGTTTAACTGAAGGACTTGCCGCAGCCGCACTTCTCGCGCGCATTGGGGTTATCGAAGACAAAGCCGGAAGATTCGAGCCCGGTGAGGAAGTCAACGGTCATGCCGGCGACATGTGGTTGGGAGCCCGCGTCCACGAACAGCTTGATCCCATTTGTGCCAGTGATCGCGTCGCCCTCGCGCGACACGCTCTCCAGGCCCATTAAGTATTTGAAGCCGGCGCAGCCGCCGGCCTCGACCATAATGCGAAAGCCTTCCGCCGGCTCGCTGGCGCGGGAAAGAGCAGTCTTGAAGGCGGCAACAGCGTTGTCGGTGAGCGTAATCATGGCTCCATTCTCCTCAGTCCGGGACCTGCTTGCGCATCACGTCGCATGCACCGTGCCAAAGCGAAGAAACGTTTCAACACAGCGCGGCATCTCTGACACTGCCGTGCTTCTTGTGAGTGCATTGCTGCGAAGCTGTCGGCCAACCGACACGTACTGTCGGGTTTGTCGGGATCGCCACGAGGGATGTTGGGCCTGAGTTCTTGGTTGAACTCACATCAGCAAATACAGAACGTCTTCTGAGCTTGCTTCGGCGCAATTGGCACGGTTTTTGAGGCTCCGTTTGGCGAGGCGGCAAAGAGCATGCCGATCCACAATCCTGCCGTGGGTGCCCTCGCGATGGATGGGGCGAAGCAAGGGAGCAACATGTCAGGACCGGGTCAGATACGCCTTGTTTGGCAAAGCAGCGCCGCCCGTGGCATCCGAATGCCCGCTTGGCCGATTGCGACAACACCCACACTCGCTCACCACCGCCCAGTAGCCGCCGACCGGCTCAACGGGATGCCATCCGGCATGTGCCTGCTCGCCGGTTTTCGCGCGGGTGCGACGCCGTGTGCACGCTGTCCAGCGACACTTTGTTCATGGGCCAGCAGCAGATCAGGATCGAGCATTTCGGCGCGCCTTATCGGCTGAAGATTCCCGGGCAGGGCAGCTGATCCTCACACGTAGGTGGAAGCAGGGGTAAGACATGGACCAACGCGAGAAACCGTCGCCCGACGAAATCCGGCGGGCGTGCAAAGACAATCAGAAAATCCGGGAGCATGATCTCGCAGCTCGATTGGGCATTTCGGAAGCCGAATTGGTCGCGGCGCATTGTGGTCACGGCGCGGTGCGCATCGAGCCGCGCGTTGATGATCTGCTGACCGGCCTCGAAGCGGTCGGCGAGGTGATGGCAGTCACCAGCAACGAAAGTGCCGTGCACCAAAAGATCGGCGTCTACGACAAAGTGGTCACCGGCAACCAGCATGCCATGGTGCTCGGCGACGACATCGACCTGCGCATCTTCCCGAAAGCGTGGGCGTATGGCTTCGCCTTCGAGAAGCGCGAGGGAGCCGAGATCCGCCGCAGCCTGCAATTCTTTGATGCCGCCGGCGAGGCGATGCACAAAGTACATCTCAGGCCCGCCTCGAACCTGCACGCCTATCAGGATCTGACGGCAGAGCTCGTATCCTACGACCAGGAGCCGATCATATCGGTCGAAGCGGGCGGTGCGCGCGATAACGCAGTGAGTCCAGACCAAGCCGCCACGGCCGACGACCTACGCGAGCACTGGAGCCGGCTGAGCGACGTGCATCAGTTCTACCATATGTTGAAGACACTGAAGCTCAGCCGCTGCCAGGCAATGCGTATGGCCGACGAAGATTACGCTTGGCTGCTCGACAATGATGCCGTTGGCGCCCTGTTCCAACAGGCGGCCGAAGACGAGATGCCTATCATGTGCTTTGTCGGCAATCGTGGTTGCATCCAGATCCATTCCGGCCCGATCAAGTCGGTCAAGCAGATCGGGCCGCGGATCAATGTGCTCGACGAGACTTTCCATCTGCATCTGAGGACCCATCACATCCGCGAGGTCTGGGCCGTGCGCAAGCCGACGAGGGACGGTCACGTCACGTCCATTGAAGCCTATGGCGCCGACGGCAAGATGATCATCCAGTTCTTCGGCACGCGCAAGGAAGGCGAACGCGAGCGCAGCGACTGGCGGTTTCTGGCCGAGAGTCTGCCACGCATTCCCGGTCCGGGCGACAGGGATGTATAGAGTGTGCCGACAGGCCCTCGGATTGAACCGGCCGCTATAGGACTCGGCACCACGTTCCGACAGCGGCTCGCGAGGAAATTTAGGTCCACGTGCGATAGTGCTTGCCGTCGTAGCGCATACGCACGGTTAGGTGTGCGCGCCGGAATTGACCGCGTCGATAAAGGCAGGCTCGTCGTCGTCCGGACCGGTGCGCACGACTGCATCGCCGTCTGACGGAAATCCTTGCAGCGGCTACAACAACGCATATGCCATCAGCGCCGAACCGAAGCGGAAGCGCCGCCGGGTCTTATCGGACCGCACCCGAACCGTGCGCTGGATTGCGTCGTTACTCAATCCAGGCCGTGCGAGCGATCTTCTCGCCCGTCACCGGAAGGCAGTGCAGCAGCAGCCAGGCCGAACAGGCCGATGTCGCGGACTCGAAACCGACCGTGGATGTCGGTTGTCGGACGCTGTCCTGAGAATGGTGGACAGGTGATCATCAACTTAGTGGCGGCGGGCCCAGTGCTGGCTGGCGTCGCTTGGCGCAGGCTAGGGGTAGGCCTATCCGGCACGCGACTTGCTTCGATAATTTGGTCAGCGGGGCGTCAGCAGTGCGTCACGGAGCTCAGCGGTGATTGACCACCTCTCAACCCTATCGGGGATAAGCGGCGGCTTTGCTTCATGACCGCAGCGCAGCGGAGATGCCTTTTGATTGACTTCGCAACCGATCTCATCCGCACTGGCAGTGGGCTGATCGGGCGACAGAATCTCGAAGGCGCCCGACACGAGACGCACCCAGCGGTGCAATCTCGATCGAGCCATGAACGCCAATGTAGAGAAAGCAAAATGGCAACCAACCCCGTTCCAGATCATGTCCCGCCCGAAATGGTGAGGGATTTCAGCCTGTTTACGTCGCCAGGGATGCCACCAACACTCAACGGGGATCCACACGCAGCTGTCGCTTGCGTACATGACGGGCCTCCGATCTTTTACTCCCGCTACAACACGCAAGATGGCCGGGGTACCTGGGTCATCACCCGTGCCGCGGACCAGCGGAAGGTGCTGCAGGACGCAGAGACTTTTTCCAGCCATCGCAGCATCTTCTCCTCCATACTGGGTGAAAACTGGCCGACGATCCCGCTTGAGCTCGATCCACCGGCCCATGGCGTCTTTCGCTCACTGCTCAATCCGCTGCTTTCGCCAAAGCGGGTGTTGGCTTTGGAACCGGAGGTCCGCGAACGGGCGGTCGAGCTGATCAAAAGGATCGCCGCGTCGGGCACAAGCTGCGACGTGATGAAGGATTTTGCCTTTCCTTTCGCGGTGAGCACCTTTCTTCGCTTTCTGGGGTTGCCTGATGACCGACTCGATACATTCGTCGGCTGGGGAAAAGATCTGCTCCACGGCGACGATAAGGAACGACCTGTGGCTGCCCGGACAATCGTGGCATTCATCGACGAACTTGCAGCCATGCGCCGCCAGGAGGCGGTTGACGATTTCATGACCTTTATCGTGCAGGCACAGGTCGAGGGCCGCCGGCTGACGGACACCCAAGTCCGCGGCATCGGCGTGCTTGTCTTCGTCGCTGGGCTCGACACAGTCGCAGCAGCTATAGGCTTTGACTTGGCCTACCTCGCACGCAACCTCAAAGATCAGCAATTGCTGCGGAGCGAACCGGACCGCATCCCGCTCGCAACCGAAGAATTGCTGCGGGCCTATCCGCCCATTCAGTTGATCCGCGTGGCCACGAAGGATATCGACTTCGAAGGCGCGCCGATCCGGAAGGGGGACTATGTTTCCTGCGCCACCATGATTGCCAATCGTGACCCGGCGGAATTCGAATGCCCCAACACGATCGATTTGGAGCGGGAGGACAACCGCCACGCCGCCTTTGGTTATGGTCCCCACCGTTGCCTTGGCTCACACCTTGCCCGGCGGGAGATTGTCATTGGCCTGGAGGAGTGGCTGGCGCGCATCCCGGCTTTCAGGATCAAGCAGGGTACGGCACCGATAACCTCTGGCGGCCATGTGTTCGGGATCGAGAATTTGATCCTAGACTGGTCCTAGGCCCGCCCCGAGCCGGGGCACCGACAATGGAGGCAGCGCCATGCGCATCATCGTCCAAAATGCCAAATGCCAGGGTCACGCGCGATGCGCGGCGCAAGCGCCGGACATCTTCAAGCTTGATAATGACGGTTACATCCTGCCTGGTGACATTGAAGTTGCGGAAGGGGAGGAACTGCCTGCATCACGAGGCGTGCGATCCTGTCCTGAACGTGCGCTGGAACTCACTCCGACGCTCTGAATCAGACGTCATTCAACCGTGAGTCTGGCGGCATGGCGCCGGCCATGTGGCCGCACTCAGCACGCGACGTTTGTCCTGCACGGTCCACGTCCAACTCTGCGGGGGCATTTCCGTCGCCAGTGTTCCCGGTGAGGCGCAAACGGCAGGGCAGGGGTTCGCGAACACCTCTTCCAATCACACAATTTGCGTCAGAGCCGATGGACCAGACGAGAATTGCCGAACTATTCGACGCGAGGCGACCCGGAGTGCCACACCGATGAACTGCCCGACCCATGTTGCGGCAGGCCGGGTCTCTGCATGAATTGATAGGGACAAACCAGGAGAACGCACCATATTTGCTCAACATTATGCCCGGCTCAGCACCGGCCAATCGCCGCAGATCGAGCTGGACCAGCATGTGCTTGCCTGTGTGCTTTCACGTGCGCTCGAGGAGATCGAGGCCGGCGAGGCGACTGTGACGGAGGCAACCGGACTTTCGCGCGCCGAGCTGCGCGATGTCCTGTCCCGCTGTTTTCCTGCTATTCCTATCAACGCGTTTGCCTTGAAAGAGGTGAGCGAGCCCGAGCCGGATCTGGAGGAAGAACTGCTGCATGGACTGCTGTTGGCGCATGCCCGTCCGGGGGACAAGGCGAGCGCCCGCTTCGCCAGGATCATCGCCCGGCGTGCCATGCGCAATGACCACCTCTGGCAGGAGCTTGGCCTTTTTAATCGGACCGAGCTCGGCCGCCTGCTCGCCTCGCATTTTCCGACGCTGGCGGCCGGCAATACCCAAAACATGAAATGGAAGAAATACTTCTACCGCAAGCTCTGCGAGGCCGAAGGTTTTTCGCTGTGCAGCGCGCCCAGTTGCCGGGAATGCAATGATGTCGAAAGCTGCTTCGGCCCGGAGGAAGGCGAAAGCCGCCTCACACGGATCAAGAACGGCATCGCCTCGGATTGAGAACCGCTTTCGTCTGTCGTACAGCCGCAGCGCTCGCGCCGCGCCATATGTCTCTTACGAACGTAGACTGACGCCTTCGGGGATTGAATGCTGTGCCTGCTGTCCGATTACTCGCCATGCTCACTTCGGCGGGCGCCGTCATGATGGCGGTGCGGGATGCGACCCGCACCATCGCCGCCGAGCAACTGGTGTTCTCCGGGCCGTTGCTGCTCGCCTGCCTGGCGGTTGCGGCGCCTGGGCGGCCGCGGTTCACCGCCGTCATTGTTCGCGCTGGTGCACAGTTTCGCCTCGATCACCCATTGGGGCGGCCAGATTGTCTCCGGCGTCGCCATCAATTTCGTTGCTGCCGGCTCCGCCATCATTCTCGGCCAGGTTCCGGCGGCGCGCGCGCTGGGGTTCCTGGAAGCTTTTCGAACTTTCTGCCTTGCGCCTCCAGCTGAATTTCGCGCGCTCATGAAGGAAGTTGACGGCCCTGGACATACAGTGATGCAAGCATGATCGAACCGCTTATTCGGGGGTTCGAGTCGGGAGAGGGCTACCGCCAATACAGCGCTGTTGTTGAAATAGTCTGCTAACGGACCATTCGCGGTGAGTTAATGCGATTAGATCTCGTTTTGCTTCAACCGAGTTGATGCGCTGATATCAAGGGGTTCAGATAGCCGCATCGGCAGAATTGCCTCTGTCCGCGCACCGTTCAGCTCGTTGCTATCTCATTCGGATGTGTAACGAGCGCCTACTCATCAAGGTTGGCCATGGAGCCTATCGCGTAACGGATCAGGAGGCGACATGACCAAGGTTCGGGGTGACGCGCAAGCAGCCAACGTGACGGCGACAGGCCCTAGCGATCGGAGCGAGCCGTGGGGATGAGATCCAGAGGCATCAGAAATTCGAACTCGTCCAGACAGCTATCGAAATCGCCATTGAAGGTTCGAACTGCTCTATCTTTGCCCACCAAGACGATCTGATATGCGTTCTCTGCCGGGTCAAGCGCCCACCAATAGCCTTCGCGAACTGTCGATGGATCGACGGCGCCCTCCGTTGGCCAGAGGCTGGCATCAAGCCATTGCAGTAGCTCGAATTCTATCAAGTCGAATGGATCGGCATCCCCAACACGATTGGCCATTTGGCCAAAGGAATAAGAACCTACGTCGATGATCTCGGGCCGATCATCCTCCTGCCGAATGCTAATCGCCCACCAATAGCCACTCTGTATCCGCATGACTCCATCTCCAAACGTGTTCGTTCGGCCGCCGACTGCGTGAGCAGGTCAGCGGGCCAGTTGATGTGTTCAAGGAGTTTTGTTGGGCAGCCGTGCTGCTCGTTGTCTACGACGTAAGGGCTCCCCCATCGTCGGTTATCACGCGGCTTAGCCAAGATGCCCAGGGCCGCTTCTCTCAAGGCACGGCATGGAATTTATCCGGCGCGGTCAGGCAGTCAAGAGCGCTACAAACCTAGGCTATGAAGCCAGGGTTAGCTGTCGCTTCGTTCCACAGCTTTCATCCACCGGCACACCTGACCAGTCCTGCCCACCCCACCCGAATCCATGATCACTGGAATGTAGCCAAAGTTAGACTCGCACTTCTGGACGTCGCTCAATATCTGTTGGCAGATCTCGACCGGTACGGGGGTAAAATCGAATGTTGGTCGCTCTAAGACGATGTACCCAGGTGCATTCTCATCTAACCAGTTTTGGAAGCTGAAGCCCTTTTTGTCGAACGAGTAGAACGACCATTCACTCATATGACCTTTGGGCTTTGTGCCAAGCACCGAAATAATGACCCGGCATGCTAGAGGCAAGCCGTGAAGCCAATCGATAATCTGCTGATCGGACACTTTTGCCGAGGCCGACGCCTCGTTCCCTGTTCGACCTGGTCGGGCAGCCGTACAAAACCTGGCGCCGCCGTGGGTCTGCGGGAGTTGCCAGTGCCGAAGCCGAAATGGTCTCCTCATGCTTTGGCAAACGATCCGTTTAGTGGACTTGCCGATGGTCGTTCACCATACACAGCCTCGATGCCCGTCTTCCGGATAGCCAGACCGACGGCTTTCTCTATCTCCCAAACCACCAGCCGCAATCGCTCCATGGTTCGCGCAGTCCTACGCGGCCCGTCCTTGTCAAGCTTGTAGTCGTATCGGATCTGCGTGTATTCGTTCGCGACCGTGCGCGAGCGGATGAAGTCTTCTACCTCGCTCGGCATCTCCAACCCGAGGTGTCTTCCTTCGTCCAGCATGTCCAAGAAATGATGCTGATAGCCCCGGATGTCAGCCGGTGTTTTTCCTTGGAGAAGGAGGAAGCTTCGCAGGTAGTGCTCTAACGCTTGAAAGTAGAGGAATCTGCGAGGATGATCGGAAATGCTCGGCCGAATTTGGGGGGAGACCAAGGCAAGAGCATCAGCGTTCGCCCGATACGTTTGGGCGAAAAGAAAGACGCCGAACGGCGTCATTCCCGATCCATATACCTTCGGCTTTTTGGCTGCACCGTCTCCCATGGTCAGCGAAGATGCCGCCTTCGGTCGCGGAGGGCAAGTCTCTCTCGAGTAAGCACAATCTAAAGGCGCGCTCGCGGGGCAGAGCTACTGGGCGACGCCCGGTGGAGGCTTGCAGCATGGGGGAGACGTTCGAACAGGCCGCAATCCGCGAACTGCGCGAGGAAACCGGAATCCTTGTGGATCGCGTCGCGCCCCAGGTGTGAGAGCGAGAATTTGTGCTTCATTTGCCCGACGGCGAACATGTCATCGCCGAGGAGCGATTCTTCCTGATACGGGCCGATAGTTCCACAGCCGAGCGGGAGTTCATTTGCGAGAGCAGCTAAGGCAGCTTTGAGTCTCTTGGTGCTCGGTGCCGTGGCGCCGCCAACAGGATTGGCGTAATCCGCATTGCGACGTGGGAACGATATGCCTGCTATTATCAGAGCCGCCACTATTGCCGACTTGCCGCGCATGGTCGATCTCTTGTTGGAGGATGCTAGGCAAAGACACGCTCTCAACCCGACACTCTGGGCGATTGCAGATGATGCACATGAGAGGGTGGAGGAGGCGGTGAGATTCGCTTTGGAGGCGGACAAGCAGCCATTCCGGCAGAAATGGCTCGTTGCCGAGGGGGATGACGCGCTCGCCGGTCTCCTTCTTTGACGGCATCGAAAGGTCAGGGGAGCTAGAAGGCGCTATTTTGAAGTTTGTAGTAGGGTCGACATTTCCCGACCGGCTTTGCACTGCCTAAGCGTAACTGCGAATCGGAACCTTGTTGAACCACGCGCCGCTGGCGGTCGACGGGTGGCATCGTTAGGGTTTGGCGAGACTCACTTTCTTTCCAATATGATCGCGCCATAAGCCGAGCCGCTTTATTCGATATTCAACAAGTTCCGGTGAGGTCCCGAAGAAGGATGCGATCTCGGGGGCACTTTTGCCATCCGAGACCATACGCTTGATCGCGTCTCGTGGAAGCAAAGTTGCCGATGCCAAGAAATAAGCGTCGTGCTCTTCAGCGCTATCATATGTTCGACCGAAGCAGCCAGCAATCTTAGCTATCTTGGTTAGCTTGTGCCCGGCAAGAATATGCCAATACTCCTCAAGTAGCGTCACTCTTTGTCTCTCAACGGTATGGTAGTCGTTTAAAAAGACAACCCAGCTATCCTGATCGGAATTCAAGGGAACGCTCATAGCGGACCACTCGCCGCGCGACGGTCCAACAAGCGTGTTTTTTGCCTTTCCGGAAATACAGGTGGATTCCCGCAATCGTTCTACCGTAACAGAATCAACAACCAAATAAAATGGATCCAGCGGATCGCTTTTCTTCAACCCTAACTCTTTTCGGAAATCTTCGGCCGTCTGCTCTAGCTCCTCCTTAGACATGGCGATAACTTCAGCATCTATCGGCGCGCTGCTCGGTTCTGATATATCACCCTTAGTGTAGTGCTGACGAAGACACACGGCTGCGTGCAGTAGGGTTTGCACAGTCCCGGAGGACGCGTTTTTGCCAGCGCGGAAGTGGACGAATGCCACCCGATCAAAGCCAAGCTCGTGTTCATCGGCATCAGGGCCGAGCCACTCGAGCAGCCTAATTTTGGAATTGTTGTCGGGCGATCCGTCGCCCCGCTCGATGCGGGCCAGCGTGGAGAAGCTGATCCCCACAATCCCCGATAATGCCCTTATACTAAGACCTTCGCGTTCCCGCTTCTCGCGGACCGCCCCGACGAGCTTTTCTTCGAATTCGTTCATGTTCACCATTGTGCGATCAGCACACCTTGACACACTCCGCTCCAGAATGCATCCTGTGCTGGTGACACAGACTCGCACATCGGCAAGCAAAATGGAAGTGTTGTTGACCAACGATGCGCGGGCTGAGTTGCAGCGGATTGGCGACGGTTTGGACGCGCGCCAGCCCGTGGGGGTAAGGGACCGGGGAATCGTAATTCTCGGCCCACAGCCCACATCACCGACTGTCCAGGAGAAAAGTAATGAGCAACAGCAAGGAGCGGGAGGACCCGCAGCCCGATCACGGCAAGGGTCCACCAGACGGCAAAGGTCGTCCGATCGATCACGGGCGCCCCGTGCCGGATCACGGATCGTCGGCCTCGCCGGCAACTACGCCGGGCAGCTAGAGAATGTGCAACGGGCATACCCCGGAGCAACTCTCCTCCCCGATGACCATGGAGTATGGCTTCTCGCTCGCAGCCAAGTCATAGATGGTTTAGCGCGAGAAGCCATATTCCTTATTGCCTTACCAGAAACACCAGCGGTCGAGCCGCGTGGATGGGCGTTCTGGGAGCAAGATGGGCAGGTCGAATGGATCGGCCCGCGACATACCAATTTCCCTGACGGCTCGGTCTGCGCTTATCACCCCATGCTCGACAAAGCTTGGTCGCCAGGTGGTGATTTGTGCACGTTGCTCGACCTTTATAGCGTATGGGCGCTTCGTCACCTTCATTTGGTGGTGTTTGATCGGTGGCCGGGACGCCAGTATGCGATGCCTGATGAACTGGGCCAATCTGATCCCTATTATCGGCTAACTCAGTTTAAGGAGGCCGAGCTTTGCAGCTGCGGATCAAATCGGCGCTATGGCGAATGCTGCCGGCCGCATGACCTGAAACTGCCCTTTCTGTCAATTCTGCACGCCTTCAAAAGGCGTAATCTCGGTCTCGGCATCCTTGGTCGAGCGCCCCCCGCCGAAATTCCAGCGTTGATCGCCCAAGGAGGACAAAAACCTCCACCTTCCATGTTAGAGGTTCACTCTGCTCTGCGGGCGCATGTCGCGGACGTCAGCCGGAATCCGTAGCTCTACATCCCGTAAGAGATGCACGATCGGGTCAGAGGGGGAAGCATGCCGCTCCTGACGAATCCCCAATGCCAGGTGCCGACGACTTCCGAGCCCTCGAACCAAGTCGAAAAGTTCAGCTTCGGAAAATGCAGCACGCGGGCCGCCCATCATATTTTCTCAATATCGTGGTCGCCTGGACCCTTTGCCCATGGGGTCCAGCCCTTGCATAGCCGTTGCGCCAATTCGCTGTTTCGCATCTTCATTCCTACGGAATGATGGATAAAATAACGGGGTATATCCGTCGGAATAGGGAAGTCTACGAACTGCCAGCAGGTGGAATTTGGCAGAATTTACCAGATTTGTTCATCACTCTTGCACCAAATTCAACTTTAGGAGATGCTAACTCGGCCTTGGGAGGGCTGGGGGATGAGAATAAAAGCATTTGTGGCACTCGGTGCCACGGCAGCGCTGGGCGGCTGCCAAACAAGCAATCAAGCTGACTACATGCAAATAGGCTACGGGCCTAGTTTCGACGTCGCCCACGCTCAATGCGAAATGCATAAGGGGTCGGTTGACCAAGGCTATATTGCTATCGGGTCCCCGGGCTTTGTTGCGGGGGCCGGAATCGGCAATGCCCTCGGCAACTTGGCTGCCGAAGACCAGTATATGAAGAACTGCCTCATCCTAAGCGGGTGGAAGCGTGCCCCGCATGGCCAGAGTGCCACGGCAGCTCCAGCCGTTGCTGGTGGCGCGCCACCGACACCCTATGGGATCCAGCGCGCACCTGGCAGCTGGATCAATACGGCGCTGCTGGACTGGTCAGACGCGAATAACAAGTGCGTCGCCGGCGACAAGGCCGCGTGTGGGACTCGAGCGAAGCTTGGTGCGCAACTGAGAGCCGCCGGCATAAACCCGGCGCCGGTCTAGGGGCCATGCAGTGGAACCTGGCGATCTGCCTTGGCATCGTTCTAGCATTGAGCGGCTGCGCAGCGGATTATCTCAATCACTACGACAGCGTGACGCTCTCTGCCGGCGACGCCAATCGCGCCAATAGCCTCGCCCAGACAGTCGACCCGTTCAACCCGAACAGTCAGAACACGCATATCGAGGGCGACGGCCAGCGAACAGCTGGAGTCATCCAGGCCTTTCGCGGAATCCCGCTGACACCGCCAGGCCAAGGTGCGAACCAAGGTGGCGGCGGGGACTCTGGCAATCATCCATGCGATCTGCGCAATGGGGTTGACAGCCTAGGCCGGGCTTGCGGTGAACGTGCCGCCGAAGCGAAACCGGGCGGCCGCACCGGACATGAGGCGAACTAGCAATGCTGCGTAGAATGCGATCGCCTCGCCGGAGGCCACTTGGCGTGGTGCAAAGGCGCCTGATCTTGGTGACGGTGGCCGCGGCTGGCGCTCTGGCTGCGCAAACGGCCATGCAACACAGCGACCGCATACCTGAGTTCCATCTGCCGAACTGGACCAGCGCGGGCTTGGCGACGATTGCCGGCGTGGCATCCGTCATCGACGGCGACACGATCGAAATCCACGGACAGCGCATCCGCTTCAATGCCCAACCGGCGGTGAGCCAACCGCTCGGCACCATCAGCCGTCAACAGGTAGCGCAAAGCTACTCATGCCAGCCGCGGCGGAAATGCTCGCAAATCAGCTCGTGCGACGAGGCTCAATGGTATCTCAGTAATTGTCCGTGGGGCGGCAAGCTCGACCGGGATGGCGACGGGCAGGCGTGCGAAACCTTATGCTAGGAATGGCGACGATGACAGCGAGACTAATTGGACTGGCTGTGGCTTTGTGCCTGCCCTTTCCGATGGTTGCGCTTGCGGCGGGAGAACCGACTGTGGTCTCCTGCAAGTTTGAGCACCTGCCTCCGATGCTGCTAACGTTCCGTGGCGGGATGGGAGCTAACGACAATACTCTGCAAGTCGGACAAACCCCGCCCGTTTCGTTAAGCGTCGGATCAAGTTTGATAGTTGCCGAAATAGGGGCACAGGAGCTGACGTTTTCCCTTCGAATGCCCACCTCTGTTTCAATAGCCGCGCCTGGGAATGACGTCATCACATACTACGGAGACTGCATTAGCTCCCTACAACCGCGAGGATAACCGGTGCGGCTACTTCTAAGGGCTGATGGAGCCGAGCGGCGCAACTGGCTGGATTTATTCTCGGCTCCGTTCGACCCTTCCGTTGAGGTGCTTAGTCAGGACGGGCAAGAGCATCTTGTTTTGAATGTGGCGCGGTTGGAGTCAAGCTCACGATCGAAGTGTTGTGAAAAAGCGGTGTGGCTCATTGGGAGCGACCCTCGGATGTGTGATGAAGCTTATGAGATAAGCCGATAAGCGCAATACGCGCCTATCGCGACTGCCGCGATGGCAATGATTATGGCGACCGCACCTTCGGCCGTCAGCCTGACCTTGAGGCTGGCACGCGAGGCAGAAATCTCAATCTTGCTCACGGCTTGTCTCCATCGCCGGCGCAGCCTTCGAGGCAGCGCACCATCCAGGCATTGAGGGACTGTTTGTTTGCCTCAGCTTTTGCCGCTAACCGCGTCCTCAAACTCTCCGGCATTCGCAAAGTGAATTTCACCTCACCCGAGCCGGCTTCAGGCATTTCACCGAACAGTTTCTCTATGAGCTCGGGGTCCCAGCTCATATTCTTTTCGAGCCACTGACGGGCCTCGTCCGGAGTCAGCGGTGTGATCGTGTCGTGATCATCTTCGTTCTGACCATCCATGAAATTGTAGCGGAAGAATGCACCATGGCGGGTCTGGTAAAGGTAATCGCCATAGCTCCACCACTCCTCATTGGAGGTCCAACCGCCGATCTGGGTTGCCGTTTCGGTGTTGTAGGTTTTGCCATCGATAATCCGCTTACATTTTATCGGACGCATGAAGCGCTCCATCAGTTGCCGTCAACTGATAAGGTAGGTGACTTGCCGTCACCTGTCAACACTTGCCGTCACCTGATTTAGCATGACTCAATGTGACAATGTCCTTTATCAGTGATTGTGCGCGTAAAGTTCAACGCCGCTCTATCGTCTTAATGGTCCGCGCCATCTCTCGTTCTCACAGCATTGCTGCGCTTCTAAGCCATGCTGCAAAGGCGGGCTGGGGCGGAGCCACCGACACCAAAACCGGAAACCATACCTTCGGGCGACCGTCGACCGGATGAGGCGACGCTCGATGAAGTCAAGCGCTACTCATACAGAACTCTCGATTGCGACTAAGTTGCTTGCCAGGCAACGAGAAACCCCTGATAGAATGGTCAGGGGGATCAAAGTCATGCTTGAACGAGGGGATCGTGTCCCGCTGCGTGGTGTAGCTGACGGCTTGGTCGCCGCGCTCTCCGGCATGGGGCCGGGCTGATCAGCGTGCCACGGCTGGCAGGCTGATCAGAGGATCATCGCTCATTTGGCTGATGGTTTCCAGCGTCATGTATCTGGCGCGCTGCACGGCCCATTCGTCGTTCTGTTCGAGCAGGATAGCGCCAACCAGGCGGACGATGGCGCCATCATTTGGGAAGATGCCGACGACCTCGGTGCGCCGCTTGATCTCGCCGTTGAGGCGCTCGATCGGGTTGGTCGAGTGCAGCTTGGCGCGGTGCTCCTTGGGGAAGGTCATGTAGGCAAGCACGTCGGGCTCGGCGTCGTCCATGATTGTCGCCAGCTTCGGCACCTTCGGCCGGATCTGGTCGGCGACGGCGCGCCATTGCGTGCTTGCGGCCCCGGGCGTTTCCTGGGCGAAGGCGGTGGCGATGAAAGCGGAGACGACGCGGCGCCCGCTCTTGCCGGCATGGGCCAGCACGTTCCTCATGAAGTGGACGCGGCACCTCTGCCATGTCGCGCACAGCACCTTGGTGACGGCCGCCTTGATGCCTTCATGGGCATCGGAGACGACGAGCTTGACGCCGCGCAGGCCACGGCGGGTCAGCTTGCGCAGGAACTCCGTCCAGATCGGCTCGGCCTCAGACGTGCCGACCTCCATGCCCAGCACCTCGCGTCGGCCGTCCGCATTGACGCCGACAGCGATGATGACGGCGACCGAGACGATGCGGCCGCCGCGGCGCACCTTCAGGTAGGTGGCATCGATCCACAGATATGGCCAGTCGCCCTCGATGGGTCTTTCAAGGAACGCTTTGACCTTGCCGTCGATCTCTTCGCAGAGCCGCGAGACCTGGCTTTTGGAGATGCCGCTCATGCCCATGGCCTTGACCAGGTCATCGACCGAGCGGGTCGAGATACCCTGGACGTAGGCCTCCTGGATGACGGCGGTCAGCGCCTTCTCGGCCATGCGGCGCGGTTCAAGGAAACCGGGGAAGTAGGAGCCCTTCCTGAGCTTGGGGATGCGCAGCTCGACGGTGCCGGCCCGCGTCTCCCAGTCGCGCTCGCGATAGCCGTTGCGCTGGGCCGTGCGCAACGGGTTCTTCTCGCCATAGGCGGCGCCGGTGGCGGCCCCAACCTCCAACTCCATCAGCCGCTCGGCGGCAAAGCTCTTCTCCACGAGCGGCAGTGAGGTAGCGGATTGCGGCAAGCTCAGAGCGCGCAGATCGCTTGAGCCGGCCGCGCGTTTTGCGCGGCGCGGCCGTTGCCGGGCTAGATGCGACGCTCATATCCGGCGGAAAATGCGCCTTGGCATTGGCCGGGATGAGGGTCTCTTCGAGAGTAACGGTAGTCATTTCAACTCCTCCGTAGAAATAACAAGTGTTGCTCGGAAGGCGCCAACCTCAAGAGGTTAGAAATGCCTCCGGGGGGCTTGCCGACCATAACGCTGTAGGTGATCGAACGGCCTCGGCCAAGGGACGGCGGCAGTCTTTGTGCTGTGCAACTACAGGCCGCATTGCGTTACGGATACACCTAAATGGGTCACTTTCTGTGAATGTACCCATCACCCACCACATGTGGCAACCGATTCGCTTGACGACACATTATATGGTACAGATGTCGCGAGAATCAGTTTTCGCGAGGTGCATCGAATTGAGTGCCGCGACACAACTCAACAAACCTATCGAGCCGGCAGGCCGCTGGGGTCGGCTTTCTGACGAGGAACTCCTCCGGATCAGGTTCACCACCGACGACCCGGAAGGCCTGGAGGGGCTGATCCAAAGTGTTCCCCCCGTCGATAGCCGGCCTTTCGTGGAGTTCGGATACGATTTTCGAGGCTCAAAGCGGTCAATGATCCGGTGTGCACATTGCAAGTACCCCAATCATCTCGCGGGATTTGTCATCCGCGTTGACGATGGCAGCCGCTTCCTATGTGGCCATAGGTGCGGGGCCAAGATCTATGGTGTAGACTTTGAGGCGTTGCACCGGGATTATTCCCAGGCGAGAGATCGTGCATCCCTTCTCCATAGAGTAGCGAAACTCAAACAGGCCTTGCCTGGGTTCGTTCGCTATCTGGCAGACCTGAAGCGGGATTCCGCCTTCCAGCAGTATAGCGATACCCGGCAAGCCCTGCGGAGCGGCATGCAGAGGCTATGGGGCGGCCTACGGGCAGCGACCGAGCGCAGCGGAGGTATCCTCCACATAGAAGAGCGGGTGCGCGACTTCGAAGCCGAAGCGCGGGATGAAGCCCGTTATGAAAGGGAGATGGAAGACTGGCAGCAAGCCACATTAACAGAGCGGAAGCGCTGGCGCCGGGAAGGTGCGGCGCCGCGGAAACCGCAGACACCAATCTATAAGACAGTACCCCGCCCGATTGGGTCAGTCGGCGCCGGTACTTTCTTCTCGTCTACCAACGCTCCGCGTCGCGACCTGGAGGACATCGCCGCTCAGTTCGAGAGCCTTGCCGTTGACCCGGTCAGTGCAATGTCGGCATTCGAGAAGCTGCATTATTTCGGCTACAATGCCAGGAAGGACGCCCGTGGCAGCTTCATGCGGTTGGCATTTGGGTTTGGCGACACCAGCAACAAAGGCATGGCCACGCTTCTCAAGCAAGTTTCCGTGCTGCTCGAGAGGATTGAGGAACAGATCGACCGCCTCGCCGAATTGCCTGCCTTCTTCCAACCTGCGAAGCTTGAATTGATTGCCAATTGGGGGACGGCACACCATCTTGGCGGACATTTCCGGGCCGAGCGGAGAACCTTGATTTTTGAGCACGATGCGGGGTCTATCCATCAAGTAGGGCTACCGGCAGGTTATAGCGTCCCCAGCAAGGCTGGCATCGAACTCTTGCGGGCTACGATGAGCGACAAACAGGGATTAGCTGACGGCATGGGAAGTCTCATCCCCGACTCTCCGGGACACGGTGATCTAACATAATGGATATTATGCGAGTTAAGTATTTGATCGATTTATAGCTTTTCGATCGGCGGTGTACTCTGTCACGATGCCATGAGCGGCGCCGAGCTTGCTGAACAGTCTGCGGGACTATCGGGCAGCGCCTGGTCGTCAGCCAAAAACGCCCACATTCGCGGCCGCCGAAGTGGCTGAATCACGGTTGGCATGCAACGTTCTGAGCCTGCTTGCGAGAGCATTTGTGAGAGCCGCTAGCCCTTCACCATTGTTGAGATAAGGAAGAAACCGATGGTGACGTAGGTCGAAAGGGATATCGTCGGCAGACTGGGTGATCGGAATGACCTGCTTACCCAGCGTGTGAGCAATCCCAGCTTCATAAAAGACGTTGGGATTTTTGCCGGTGAAATCGCAAACGACAACGAACGATCGGTAGATGAGACCGAAGATGTCCTGGATGACGGCCGACTCCTTCCAGATATTGTCGGCCCGTTCACAGCTCATGCCGCTTTGGCTGCAGGCTTGCTGAATCGCACTATATACGCCATTCAAGCCGGCGGAGAACGGCATCATCACCGAAACCAGATAGGGGTCTGGTAATTCGGCCGGCAAAGTGAAGGCAGATGGCTGAAAATAGATGCGAGGCCCGGTGTTGGCGGCGCTCGAGATCGTTTGGCCTCCGCCCCCAAATTTGCCGCCGATATAATTGTCAACTTCGGAAAAGTTGGCTTCCTCACGTTCAACAATGCGCATCAACACCTCCAAGGCACAGCCAGCGTAGTCGTCGTCCCCGAAGCTGAGGCTGCGCAGGAGCCGGGAGTGCGAGCTGATCAAGTCGTAGCAGCCCGTGAGAGTGCCAAGCTCCAGCCAGTTTTCATGCTTGAAGTGTTCAACCGCCACATCTTTTAGGACGAGGACTTTCCGTCGTGTTTGTGCGTCTACGTACATGGACTCGATTCTGATGTGAGAAGCCGGGATGGAGCACTACGCCGTGGATATACCAGAAAGGCAGGGCAATCTGCTCTAGATATCAAATTTAGCTCAATAGGCGCCAGCTACATGGCTTGCGGACGCAAGCGGCGCCGGATTCCAATCTGCTTGAAGGTGGCGGATACCCGATATCAGTCTAAGCTATTGACTTAAATGCATATTCCATAGCAAAACTTCTGCCGTTTTAGGGTAGGAAAGCGAATCCGAATCGACTGGGGTTGTTGGAAGCTTTCGAACTTTCTGCCTTGAGCCTCCAGCCGAATTGCGCGCGCTGATGAAGGAAATTGGCGGGTCTCGATCCGCAGTGTTGCGACTTTGATCGAAGCCCTTATCTCGGCGTTCCAGTCGGTCAGACCGCTACGTCGCGCGACCCACTATCGAGGAAGCACTCTTCTGCTATCGGGGACGCTCTGCATAGCTCGCAACGTCGCCGAAGATCGCTCGAAATTGGGTGCCATGGCCCACGTTCTCGATAGGCTAATGCCCATCGCGGCGCGCCCGAGGTTTGACCCGCCGCCTTTACGAAGCCCTTGGCTTTCGTTTTGCAGGCGCCTTTCGGGTCGGGGTAGGTTGCGGTTTGCGTCCAAGCCCCGCCGCCTTTGCTAGCGTAGATCTTTGGGCCGCGTAGTTCGGCGCAACCATCGGGTAGTCTGGCTTCAATCCCCACTTTTCGCGGTATTCGTTTGGAGTGAGTCCGTAGTGTACCGCGAGATGGCGTTTCAGCGATTTGAATTTCTTCCCGTCTTCAAGGCAGATGATGTGATCTGGCGTCACCGACCTTTTCGGATTGACGGCGGGTTCATGCTGAGACGGCTCGGGCACATTCGGCTGACCAAGGCCTGTAAGCGACGAATGTATCGACGCGATGAGGTCCGGCAACCCAGCGACGGGCAGGGGGTTTTGGCTGACATAGGCAGAGACAATGTCTGCAGTCAGCCCGACCAGATCAGCCGTTACGGCTTCGTTTTGATCACTCAAGTATTCGCTCCTGGTATGGGGTCAAATCCGCATCGCCCACTTTTCGTATATCGCAATTTTGAGCGATGCCGAGATAAATCTACCAGCCCCTCCTTTCCCCGTCCGGCCACATCTCAGCTCAATGCTCGTTAGGAGCGCGAAGTCGTAAAGGGTCCCTGTTCGCCGTCACAATGAGTGCAGGCGGTTACCGTCTACGGACTACGCTTTTCGGTTCAGTGTGTTTGCAATCCGGGAATTGATTGCACCCACGAAACTTCGATCCGTCTTCGTTGCGCCGCTCCACCAATTGGCCGACGAGGCAGGCTGGACATTGGCTCAATTCCGCTCCCTCAACCGTCTCGAAGCGAACTTCGTCGCCGGCGATCTCGCAAAGCTCCTTAATATAGCGGGATGGCTGACGGCGATTGGTAAGCATGTAGACGCCTCGGCTGGCACGCGTGAGCGCTACGTAGAACAGGCGTCTTCTTTGAGTAAGGGAGGAAAGGCAGCGGGATGATAGGCAAGCCCAGCAATCAACTCGTTACGGGCATTTTCGTTTGATCGATCGGCTGCCTCTTCCAGTTTCGCGACAAGCAGAGCTGACTTATCGGTCTGCCTCTCAAGCAGGCGGATAATTGCAAAAGCAGCAGCGCGCTGGTCTTGGGGATCATCCGACGACATCAAATCAGCGAGCCGCTCGGTCGCAAGCGTGTCGTCTCCGTCAGAAGAGTCAAAGGCGCCGAGCACATAAGTCGCTTGGCGTCTAATGGAGGGCCATTTGCTTTTGGAGAAGGAAATGGCTGCATTCAGCGCTTCAGATGGTGCTGTCGCCCTCCACGCTTGGAGGACTGTGCCCAGGAAGTCGCTGTCCCGGTCTGTTTCCGTGATGATATTTGCTGTGAATCGGCGTGCAAAATTGACCCCATAAGCCGGGGAATCGGCGTCCAATTTTGACCCCCCTGATGCTTTGATTTGCGACCAT
>NZ_JAMYLA010000047.1:0-59071 GCF_040317725.1 Mesorhizobium sp. M1396
AGTGTGGCGGCCATTTTGCAGGCAAGATGCCGGTCCGGCCATGGGCCAACGCAGAGGGATTGGCGGTGCAAACCTCGATGCCGGCGGGGCAGCACCCCCCTCTGCCCTGCCGGGCATCTCCCCCGCAAGGAGGGAGATCGCATATCACGAATGCTTTCGCCAATTACCAACGTTGCAGAGATGGCAGAGCGCCGAAGCTGCCAATCTCCCCCCTTGCGGGGGAGATGCCCGGCAGGGCAGAGGGGGGTGTGAAGGATCGCGGCGGACAATTCCTTTCCGCAACACGACGACGGTGCGGCCGCCGTCGCGCAAAATACCTAATTCGCCGACCCCTGCGCCTTGTCCAGCGCCTCCTTCACATCGGCCGGCCATGTCGCAACCGGCGGCCAGGCGTTCGGCTCGGCATCGTCGCCGCGGCGGGCGAAATAGAGTTTGTGCTTGGCCGGGTCGACCGCCATGAAACCGTCATTGCCGCCGCAGTCATGCGGCACGCAGCCGCTGGCGTAGAAGGCGCCCGACGCTGTCTTTTCCGTGCCGCCGCCGACCAGCAGGCTGGTCGCCATGTCGGGCATGTCCTTGCCCAGCAGCTTTTCGGCTTCCTTGTAGACAGCCTCGTTGTGGAAGGCGTCGATGATGTTCTGGTACTTTTCCGGATCGATGTCCTTCCAGTCCGTGCCGGGTTCCGGCATGTAGCTCAGATTGCCCGAAATCGTCAGCCCGTCCGTCGGCGACCACTGCAAGGCCGGCTTCTGATCCCCCGGCAACAGATAGGGCACGAAATAGATGGCGTTGTCGGACACCGCCGATGGCGGCGCACCGCACTGGTCCTGTTCGACGGTGGTGCTCTGGATGGTGCCGCCTTCCGGCTTCCAGACGATCACTGTCGCCGGCCCGCATTGATTGCCGCCATCGCCGACATCGAACAGCGCCACCTTGACGCCGCCGACCTCGACTATTCTGTCGAAGAAGACGTCATAGTTGGTGGCCAGCTGCTTGCCGTCGAAGGCAAGCACCTTCTCACCGTCCTGCTCCGGTTGGGTGATGGTCAGCTGGCCGCCCTCGAATGGCACAGGCGCCTGTTTGTCGTCATCCGAAGCGTCGGCGGCGTCTGTCCCCTGATCCGTGGCAGGCTTTTCGGCCGCCGACGCGGCGGGCGTCTGTGTCTGGGCGTGGCCCACGGCAGTCAGCAGAAGAAACGCCAGCCCGCAGGTGCCGGCAAGAAGCGAACGAGTCATGACCGTCCCTCCACTCAGTCGCAACGAACCCGGCTTGAAAGCGGCCGGGGCCTATCCGCCCGGAGCGTGCCGCTCAGGCCCACGGGCGCTGTTCGGCGTTCTTCTTCTCGAACGAAGCGATGGCGCCGGCCTTCTCCATGGTCAGGCCGATGTCGTCGAGCCCGTTGAGCAGGCAGTGCCGCTTGAAGTCGTCGAGGTCGAACGTGACCACGCCGCCATCCGGTCCACGGATTTCCTTGGCTTCGAGATCGACCGACACCGTGGCGTTGGAGCCGCGCGACGCGTCGTCCATCAGCTTCTCGAGATCCTCTGGGCTGACGGTGATCGGCAGGATGCCGTTCTTGAAGCAGTTGTTATAGAAAATGTCGGCGAACGAGGTCGAGATGACGCAACGGATGCCGAAGTCGAGCAGCGCCCACGGCGCGTGCTCTCTGCTCGAGCCACAGCCGAAATTGTCGCCGGCGACCAGGATCTGCGCCTTGCGATAGGCCGGTTTGTTGAGCACGAAATCCGGATTTTCCGAACCGTCGTCGTTGTAGCGCATTTCGGCGAACAGGCCGGTGCCGAGCCCGGTGCGCTTGATCGTCTTCAGATAATCCTTCGGGATGATCATGTCGGTGTCGACATTGACGATCGGCATCGGAGCGGCGACGCCGGTGAGCTTGGTGAATTTTTCCATGGCTTTTGCCCGTATTTTCGTTGCGGGGGAATTTGCTGACGCCGGTTTACACAAAGCCGGCGGCAAATAAAAGGCAACTGTTTGTGCGCGGTGGCGCAAGCCACGATGGATGTCACCCGAAATTGGCTCCGGTTTTCGGCCGCAAGGGATCACCTGACTTGCAACAGCTTGAGATGGGAAGGATCGCTTCGGAACAGGTTCCGTTCCGCAACCTCGCTCAAATCACATTCAATTCCCGGAACGCCCGCCCTTCCGCAATCCGGTCATAGCCGAACGCGGAACAATCCACCGTGCGATAACCCCCATGCACGATCAGCTCGGCCAGCGCCTTGCCGACCGCCGGCGCCTGCTGCAGGCCGTGGCCGGAGAATCCGTTGGCGAACAGGAAATTGCCGACCTCGGGATGCGGGCCGATCACCGCGTTCTGATCGAGTGTGTTGTAGTCGTAGTGGCCGGCCCAGGCCCGCGTCGGCTTGATCGCTTCGAAGGCTGGAATGCGGGTCGCCAGCACGGGCCAGATCACCTCTTCGAACAGCGGCCAATCGACCTCGAAATCCCCGGGGGCGGCCGGGCCGTCGCCCTCTTCCGGTTCGGCCCCGCCGGTGAGATAGACCGAGCCTTCCGGGCGCACATAGATGCCGGAGGGATCGACCAACAGCGGCATGTCGGCATATTTCTCGCGCGCCTCGAAAACGAAGACGTTGCGCTTGCGCGGCTCGACCGGCAGCGCCAGCCCGGCCATCGCAGCGACCTTGCCGGCGTTCGGCCCGGCGGCGTTGACGACGATGCCGGCCTCCAGCGTCTGGCCATTGTCGAGGCTGACGCTGGTAACGCGGTTGCCGTCGCGCTCAATGCCGGTGACATCAGCGGTGATGAAATCGATCTTCTTCTCGCGCAGCGCCTTTCGGAACAGCATCAGCATCGCGTGCGCGTCGAACCAGCCCTCGCCTGTCCGGCCATAGGCGCCGGCGGTGATGCCCTCGGCCGACAGCCACGGGAAGCGGCGCACCAGCTGCTCCGCGTCCTCGAGAACGATGTCGGCGCCCTCGGCCATCTGCGCCTCGTGATTGCTCTTGAGGATCGGCAAGCCGTCCTCGCCGGCCAGGATGAGATAGCCGCCTTCGCGAAAGCCGATATCGGCGTCCGCGCCGAACTCTTCCTTCAGCCGCCGGAACAGCTTTAGCGTGAACTGCGACAGGCGGATGTTTTCGGGGATCGAGAATTGCTGGCGGATCGAGGCCATGGACAACGTCGTTGCCGCGTGGGCGAACCGCGGATCGCGCTCGATCAAGGCGATCGAGCCGGAAAACCCTTCCTCGCGCAGATAATAGGCGACCGAGGATCCGACGATGGCCCCGCCGATGATGACGATGTCGTAGCGCACTTTTTTCTCCGATCCTCTGCCCGCGTCCTCACGCGACCGGCAAGATAATCTCGAAGCGCGTGCCGCGCTCGGAGTCAACCAGCGCGATCATACCATCATGCGCTTTCAGGAGGGCCAGCACGATGCCGAGGCCCATGCCGGTGCCGCCGGTAGAGCGCCGCGTGGTGAAGAACGGCTCGAAGATGCGCGCCCGGTTGCTCGGCGAAATGCCGGCACCGTCGTCACCGACCTGAATGGTTGCCTTGCCACCGGCGCTCGCTGCCGTGACCGAAACCTGCGTCGCGCCGTGCCTGGCGGAATTGTCGATGAGATTGGCAAGCACGATTGCAGCGTTCTCCGCCGATATGCGCAAAGCCAGATCGCCGCCGGCCTCGACGCGAACCGCCAGCCTGTTGTCGACGGGAAGCAGCGCCAGTGCCGCGCCAATCGAGGTGCTTTCGCCGCTCGGCGCAAGGTTTTCGGCGCGCGCCAAGTCAAGCAGGCGCCGCACCAGCAGATTGAGCCGCCCCGCGTCGGTGACGATGTTGTTTGAGAAACGCCGCCGCTCCGTATCGTCCATCGCGCTGCCTGAATCGCGCAGCAGCTCGGCCGCGCCCTGGATCGCCGTCAGCGGCGATTTGAGCTCATGCGAGACATGGGTGGCAAAAGTCTGGATGGAGTCCGAGCGCGCCTGCAGCTTTTCGGCCATATCGAGGAAGGCTGCGGACAGCTCCGCCATCTCGTATGTGCCGTGGTGGTCGAGCGGCTGGATCGCCTCGCGGTCACCGGCTGCAATGCGCTCGGTGCGGTCGATCAGCGCGTAGATCGGCCGGCTGACGGTGCGCAGGAAAACCAGGCCGATGAGCAGCGTGCCGCCGAGAATGGCGATGGCCGCCAACGTCACCTTGCCGCGCTCGCCATAGAGATGTTTTATGATGTTGTTGGGCGTCCGCGACACATAGACGACGCCGGCGACCCTGCCATCGACGGCCACTGGCAAGGCGACGAAGACACGCACCTTGGTGCCCCGGCTGACCGAATAGAGCGGCGGCGCCGGCTGGTCGGGGATGCGCAGCCGCAGCGCGCTTGCGTGGCGGCCGCTGAGTGCCTCGCGCACCTCCTCGACCGCGCCAAGCGACTGCCCGACCTCGCCGCGTCCGGCAATGACGACGCCTCGGGGGTCGAGCAGCCGGAAGCCGGCCAGCGTGGTTTTCTGCGTGGCGTCGAGAACGCCGGACAGGCGTACCCCGATCGCCGCGAAGGCGGGATCGGCGATTGCAGCCACGGCCGCCGGCCGGGTGGGAAGTACATAGTCGGAGGCCAGATCGAGCCGCGGCTCGATCGGCCTGTACAGCGGGTCCAGATCGGCACTTCGGCTTGAACTCCCACCCGCCCGCGGCATCGATGCGCCGAGTTTGTCCGATGCAATGCCGGCGTCGCGCACTTCCCGCGCATAGATGGCGGCGATGGCCGCCCCTTGCGCGATCAGCTCCGCCTCGGTCTGGCGGATCAGCTGGTTCTCGTAGAGCCGGAAGAAGAACAGGCCGACCAGCGGCAAGGCCATCACCATGATCAGGATGGCGACGACGACCGTGGCGAGGCGAGGCCGCCATTTGCGGCCGATCCATTTTCGCGAAGTCGTCAGCCGCATCGGCCGAGCCGGAAGCCGACGCCATGCACGGTCTCGATGACATCCAGGCAACCCACCGCCGCCAGCTTGGCGCGGATGTTGCGGATATGGCTGTCGACGGTGCGGCCGGCGACATGGATGTTGCCTGCATAGGCACTGGCCATCACCGCGTCGCGGTCGAGCACATGCGTCGGCCGCGCCAGAAACCCTTTCAGGATCGAGAACTCTATCCCTGTCAGGGCAAGCGGCTTACCGTCGAAGCTGGCGGCATGGCTGGCAGGCACCAGGGCCAGTTTGCCCTGCGCGAACTGCCTGTCGTCGGCCGGTTGGGGCGACGCCGGGCGGGCGCGCCGCAGGATGACGTTGACGCGGGCGACCAGTTCGCGCGGGCTGAACGGTTTTGTCACATAGTCGTCGCCGCCCATTTCGAGGCCGAGGATGCGGTCGATCTCCTCGTCACGCGCCGACAGGAACAGCACCGGCACATCGGATGTGTGCCGCAGCCGCCGGCAGACCTCCAGCCCGTCCATCTCAGGCATGCCGATGTCGAGCACGATCAGATCAGGTGCTCGCCGTCCGATCGCCTGCAAAGCGGCGGCACCGTCGGCCACCGCCTGCGTCCGCATGCCGGCCTTTTCCAGCGCAAAGCAGATCACCTCGCGGATATGCGGATCATCGTCGGCGACGAGGATGTGATGCGGCATCGATCAGCGGCCCGGCAGGTAAGGTTCGATACGGTGAGGAACCACGAACGGCCCCTTGCTGTCGAGATACCCGAGCAGCCGCCAGTCGCGAAAGCTCCAGGCCCGCCAGTTCTGCTGGAGGGTACGATACCAGCCTTCGTCGCTGCCGCGCCGCCCCGTCAGTTCGCGAACGACCGGATTGTTGGCGGCGGCAGTCCGGCTCTGATGATCGAGAAAGCGATCGAGCGCCGGAAACGCGCTCGGGCCGAGCGAGCGCAGGTACCAGGCGTCGAGGGGAATGCCCTGGTCGGTCATTTCAAAGGAATGGTCGACATTGTAATTGGCGATCGTTGCTGCGAAATTGATGAAACAGCCGGCATAAAGCGTCAGGGATAACGTCAGAAGATTGGCGGACAGCAGCCATTCGTTGGATTTTCCAAGTGCGATGCGGGCGATGATCAGGGCAAGGCCTGATACCACCAGCCCCATCCAGACGAAGGCGGCGACGCGCCAGTAGGTCAGCCCATAGATGCCGACATAGAGGTCGAGCCGCAGGATCGACGAGATGACAAGCATGATGTTCTGCGCGACCCAGGCATAGACCAGCCGGCGGATGAGCGGATCGGCCGATGTTTCGCTGCCCGGCCGCAGCGCCGCCGGCACGAAGCCGGCGGCAAGCAGCGCGGTGACGATCAGCGGATAGGCGCCGCGATGCGCGTAAGACGCGTAGCTCAGCCCGTCGGGAAGGGCTGCCCCGCCCCACAGATAAGTTGCGTCGAGCCCGGTCTGCAGCGCGAACAGGATGTTGAAGATAACAAGTGCGCGAAAAATGGCGGCCTTGCCGAACAGGATGTCCTCGATGGTGGTGACGGTTTTCTCGGCCTGAGCGCTTACCGCCGGCGCCGCGTGAGGGATGCGGCGAATCAGGCGCGGCACCCGCGGTCGCAAAAAGGCCCAGGCGCCGGCAAGCACGAACAGCCAGAAGGCAATCCGCGCAAGCTGGATGAGATCGAGCAGCCTCACGAGGTCGATCAGCGACAGCCAGTAATCGATGACCGGGTTAGCGGCGCCGAACAGCGCCAGGAAGACCGCGCCCAGGGTCAGCGGCATCACCCAGACGGCGATCGCCGCCAGTCGCACACGGCGCCGGCCGAAGCGGCGCGCCGTCTTGCGCCAGCGGATGAAATCACTGGCGAACCGGAACGGCGCCGCCAGCCCGAACAGCGCGACCTGGCCGGCAATGCGGGCGATGCGGTGTCGCAGCCGCCCGCTCAGCGAAAGCGCGAAGACGACCAGGGCCGCAAGTGCAATCGAGACGGACAAGGCGCTGACATTTTCGGCAAGCGGCAGCAGCGCGACAAGCAAGGCGATGGGCTTGAGCCAGATCCTGCCGTCGCTGAAGGCCGCTGGGTGCACGGCGACGACCGCCGCGGCGATCAGGATGGCGAACAGGAAAACGGTGATCCCGGCAGGCTGGCCATAGAACAGGAAATCCGCAAGCGCGACCAGCAGCACGGCGACACCAAGGCGGCTGCAATAGCTCGGCGCGGCAGCGAACAACGATGTCATGACCTGGCTTTCCTGATGGCTCCCAGCCGGATTGCCGACGGGCTCTGCGGGCAAAGGGGATGAGGATCACCGTCGCGCGCGGCTGATCGACCAGCCACCAGCCCTCGTTGCGCAGCCGGTAAGGCAGACGGGGTTTTTCTCGCTTGTGCATGCCGCCTGTCTCGCAGGCCGGCTGGGAAACGGCAGGGCGGATCCGAGGAGGTTTTCCCCAAGCGTGTGCAGTTTTCGTGCAGGGCCTGCGCTTCAGGGCTGGTGCGCTGCGCACATCCTTTCCAAACGTTGGCGCCGCCCCTCACCTGCCTGCCGGCATCCTCTCCCCGTAAACGGGGCGAGGGGGGCTGGCCGCAGCGCTGGCGCCTTTCCGCAAGGTTGGCTATTGGCGAAATTGACGGTGAGAGCGTCCTTCTCCCCGTCATTATACGGGGAGAAGATGCCGGCAGGCAGATGAGGGGCAGCGCTGATCTTGACGATTGGCTGACCCCGCGCAAACTTCACCTGATCCATTGCCCCGGCGCTTGCCTCGACCAACCGCACGCGGCATAGATCACCCATGGAAACCTACCGCCCGCGCCGCTCCGTACTCTACATCCCGGCCTCCAGCGACAAGGCGCTAGCCAAGATCGCGCAGCTTTCCTGCGACGCCGTCATCATCGACCTCGAAGACGCCGTCGCACCGGCCGACAAGATTGCCGCCCGCGAAAAACTGGCGGGCATTTTGGCCAAACGTCCGGTTGTCAACGATATTGGCCGCCGCTGCGAGATGATCGTGCGCGTCAACGCGCTGTCCAGCGAATGGGGCGCCGACGATCTGCTTGCCATGGCCAAATGCGAACCTGACGGACTCCTGCTACCCAAGGTCGACACGCCGCGCGACATTCTGGAAGTCGGCGACGTGCTCGACGACAATTTTGCCCCCGATGCGGTGAAACTATGGGCGATGATCGAGACGCCCAAGGCCATGCTCAACATCGGCGCCATTGCCGAGCTTGGCCGCGATCCGGCCTCGCGGCTCGACTGTTTCGTTGCCGGAACGAATGATCTGGTCAAGGAGACCGGCGTGCTGGTCACACCTGACCGGCGCTATCTCGTGCCCTGGCTGATGCAGATGCTGTTGGCCGCGCGCGCCGGCGGCATCGACATGCTCGACGGCGTCTCCAACGATTTCCGCGACCTCGACGCTTTCGCCCGTGAGTGCACGGAAGCCGCGGCCATGGGGTTCGACGGCAAATCGCTTATCCACCCGGCCCAGATCGAAGCCGCCAATCGGGCCTTTGCACCGTCGCCCGAGGCGGTAGCCGAGGCGCGCTCGGTGAAAGAGGCCTTCGAGCTTTCCGAAAATGCCGGCAAAGGTGTGATTGCGCTGAACGGAAGGATGGTCGAGCGGCTGCACCTGGCGCAGGCCGAAAAACTGCTGGCGAAGGCAGCCGCCATCGACGCATGATATCAGCCCTATGCTTGCGGGCTACTCACGACAGGAATCACCCTATGAAACTCTACCGCTTTCTGACCGGCCCGGACGACGCCAGCTTCTGCCACAAGGTAACGGCGGCGCTGAACAAGGGCTGGCACCTGTTCGGCTCGCCGACCTATGCTTACGATAAGAAGGCCAAGACGATGCGCTGCGGCCAAGCCGTCGTGAAGGATATCGATGGACAGGAATACGGGCCGGACACCAAGCTTAGCGACTGGTAGTCGGCGCTCGCATCCACAGCCACCCGGCCAGCCAGGCAATCGCCGCCGCAAGCGTCACCAAGCCCAGGTCAAGAGCCAACTCCGGCACGAACGCACGGAGCGCGATAGGCACCGCGCCAATGAAATAGAGAGCGAGTGGAATGCGCGGCACGCCTCTTGCAACGACAAGAGAGATTACAAATGCGAGCGTCCCAAGCAGAAAAAGAACTGAACTGACGACCAGAGCCAGCCCGAGAGGCCCGGCGCGCAGGTCGATGATGGTTGTCAGCGGAAGTTTCGAAAATACGAGATTGATCACCACTTCCACGCCGACCAAACTTGCCAATGCAACGAAGTTGACGACAAACGCGATCATGCCGAACAGGCCCGCGCGCCGGCCAAAAGCAAGAAACAGGCCTACGACAAGACCAAGCGCCAAAATCTCGGCGACTGGCGCGAGAAGTTGCGTCAGATCGGTGGTCGCGATGAGCGAGCTGCGTTTAGCCGCGTTGACCAGAAGAATAAGCGCGCTTCCCACCCCGGCGACGGAAGCAAGCCGATAGAGCGTAGCGCTGGGCACAGCCGCGCTCGACCGGACAGTCGTGGAATTCTCCTCGTGCCGAGGTCCTTCGGCTGGCCTCTGAAGCGAAATGAGCGATTGCGGACGGCGGGGTTCGGCGGTTGTGGCGAGCATGGTCGTCTCCTCATCTGGGAAAACGGCGGCCGCGAAGACCGCGGGCCTGTTCCGATCCCATCTGTAATCGCTGCTTACATTCTCTTGCCGGAGTTGTAAACGGTGATTACATAAATTGCGGAATCATGCTACGGACGCGTGAAGCAGTTCTACCGAACGAAGGGAACGAGATGGCAGAAGCCAAGACGCCTCGCCGCGCCAGCTACCACCATGGCAATTTGCGAGACACGCTGATCGATGCTGCAATTCAACTTGTCGAGGAAGGCGGCCCCGACAATGTGAGCGTGCGCGAAGCCGCAAAGCGGGCCGGCGTTTCCCCCGGCGCGCCCTTCCGGCATTTTCAGTCGAAAACAGCGCTGCTGACCGCGGTCGCCGAACAGGCCATGAGCCGGCTGACAGAGGCCGTCGCCAATGCACTTTCAGAAGTCGACAGCGCGGATCCCGTCGTGGCCTTCGAAGCAATCGGACAAGGCTATCTGGAATGGGCGATTGCCAATCCCACGCATTTCCAGATCATCAGTTCCCGAACGCTGATTGATTTCGACGGGTCGGACAGTCTTCGGGGTCAGAATGAAGCCATTCGCCGGAAGATGATCGACCTGCTGACCCAGGCGCAACAACAGGGTCGGTTGGCTGCGAACACGGACTTCGATCATCTGGTTCTTGCCGCTCGTGCATTTGTCTATGGGTTGGCACGAATGGCGGTCGATGGTCATTTTCCGCAGTGGCATCCGTCCGAGGCGCCATCGCTCGCCGTGCGCAAGGCGCTGCATCTTTTCATCAGCCGGATGACCAACCTGCCTGAATCGAAATCTTAGAGGCCTTTGCCGCCGCTGGGTTCTGGACCGACTCGAGAGGAATGGACAGTTCACGCGGCGTAGGAACCAGTTACTCCGCCGCCTCTTCGATCTTCTCCATATCATCGTCCGACAGCCCGAAATGGTGGCCGATCTCGTGGATCAGCACGTGGGTGACGATGTCGCCCAGCGTTTCCTCGTTCTCGGACCAGTAGTCGAGGATGGCGCGGCGGTAGAGCGTGATGCGGTTCGGGCCTTCGCCGGTCTGCGGATTCCAGCGCTCGGCGATGCCGCGTCCCTCGAACAGCCCGAGCAGGTCGAAGGGCGTCTCCAGCGATAGATCGTCCATGATCTCGTCGGTCGGGAACTCGGCGATCTGGATGACGATCTCGCCGGTCAGCTTGCGAAAATCCTCCGGCAGATGGGCATACGCCTCCAGCGCCAGGAACTCCATTTCCTCCATCGAGGGCGAGAGTTCGTCGTGCCAGGTGCGGGTCTTGTAGATGCGGGCCATGCTTTGTCCTTTGATCCCGGGCATATAGGCTTTCGCACCGGAATCGGCAAATGAACGGGCTGATGCGCCTGCATCATCAGGTGGAGAGGAATAAATTCCCCATGAGTCTGCTTGACTCTTGGGGGGCTCTCTGGAATCTATAGGAACATAACAGGAACAATTGTGAGTGGAAGCTGACCGTCATGGCGATGACCGCCGTGGCGCGGGAGACTGTTTTTGCCCTGCGCCGCCAGATCGCGAAAATCGAGGGAACGCTGCCCGAGCGCCTGCGGGCGCCGGCCGCAGCGACCCTTGATGCTGACGTCAGCACGGATGTCACGTCCAATACCGATCTCACTATCGTCCGGCGCGGCATTGCCGCGGCTTTGCCGGATGCGTTCCTGCCCACCGGCGTCGAGCGTCTCGATGCCGCTTTGAGTGGCGGCCTGCCGAAGGCAGCCCTGAGCGAAATCCATGGCACGCAAACCCGCGATGCCGGGGCCGTCGCCGGCTTCGCCCTGTCGCTCGCCAGCCTAATCCTCAAGCGGACGCCAGGGTTGCCGGTGCTGTGGATAGGCACCACGGAAATCTTCCGCGAAGCCGGCTTTCCCTATGCCAGGGGGCTTCATGCCTCGTTCGGCATCGAGCCGGAACAATTGCTGTTTTCCGAGGCGCCCAGACTTGTCGATGCGCTGTGGGTCGCCGAGGAGGCGGCCCGGATGACGGCGCTCGCCGCCGTCATCCTCGAAATCCGCGGCAATCCGCGGCGACTGGACCTGACCGCGACGCGCCGGCTGCATGCAAGGGCGCAAGGTGCGGGCCGGCCGGTGTTCCTGCTGCGGCAGGCGGCCGAGCCCGAGCCGACGGCGGCCCCCGTCCGCCTCATCGTCGCCTCGGCGCCGGCGGCACCACGCGACACCATCGCCGGGCCGCTCGCCGGCTCGATCGGCCACCCGGCCTTCACCCTCACCATCGGCAAGAGCCGCACGGCCTTGCCTGGACAATTCACACTGGAGTGGAACCCCGATGAACGCGCATTCGACGAAAGAGCGGGCGACGAAAGAAGGGGCGAAGAGAGAGGCCGGGCAAAGAATCCTGTCTCTGTGGTTTCCCTATCTGGCAGTGGAAAGGATCCTGCGGCAGCGTCTGGGGCGGTCCTGGCGTTCCCGGCCGTCGGATCACCTGCCGCCATCTCACCCACCGCTGGTGATCAGCCATCGCGACCGCAACGCGCAGCGCATCTCGGCCCTCGACGAGCGGGCTGAGGCGCTGCACCTGAAGCGCGACATGGGCATTGCCGATGCGCGCGCCATGCATCCGTCGATCGACATCGTCGAGGCCGATCCGGAGGCCGATCGCCGCCTGCTCGAAGGCCTTGCCGACTGGTGCGACCGTTACACCCCGCTGGTGGCGCTGGACGGGGCGGACGGCCTGTTCCTCGACGTCACCGGCTGCACCCATTTGTTCGGCGGCGAGCGCGCCATGCTGGACGACATCCTGTCGCGTTTCTTCCATCAGGGTTTTGACGTCCGCGCCGGGCTTGCCGCGACACCGGGAGCGGCCTGGGCGGCGGCACGGTTTGCCGGCGACCGCATCGTCGATGCCGGCGAGGAGGAAGCGCTGCTGGCACCCCTGCCGCTGGCCGCACTGCGCATCGAGCCGGCGACCCGCGCCAGCCTGGAAAGCGTCGGCCTGCGCACGGCGGGCGCCGTCATGGCGGCACCGCGCGCGCCGCTCGCCCGCCGCTTCGGCGCCTTGCTGCTCCTGCGCCTCGACCAGGCGCTTGGCCGTCTCGACGAGGCGGTGTCACCGCGCCTGCCCGTCGCGCCGCTTTCGGTCGAACGCCATCTCGCCGAGCCCGTCACCCTGACCGAGGACATCGAACGGCTGGTGGGCATGCTGGCGACGACCTTGAAGATCGACCTCGAGCGCCGCGGCGAGGGCGCCAGGACGCTGGCGCTGCTGCTCTTTCGCGTCGACGGCGCCGTCAGCCGCATCGCTCTCGGCACCTCGCGGCCGCTGCGCGAACCCAAGCTGATCCAGAAATTGTTCCATGAGCGGCTGGCCGCGCTCGAACAGGATATCGATGCCGGCTATGGCTTCGATCTGGTGCGGCTTTCGGTGCTGACATCAGCCGCTTTCGACATGCAGCAGGCCGACCTTGCCGGCGAGGTGATCGACGACGGCGCCGACATCGCGCTGTTCGCCGACCGCATCCGCGCCCGGCTTGGTGATGGCGCGGTGCTGCAACCGGTCGTCGTCGAAAGCCATCTGCCGGAGCGTGCCGTCGCCACCATCCCCTTCACCGAAGCGCCGCGCCGGACCACGCCGCCGAAAAGGCCGGACAGGCTGCAGGCGCCAAAAACCATCTTCCCGCCGGAACGGCCGATCCGGCTGTTCCGCTCGCCCGAACCCATCGATGTGCCGGCCACCGAAATGCCCGAGGGACCGCCGCTGAACTTCCGCTGGCGGCGCGCGCTCTACCGGGTGACGCGGGCCGAAGGGCCGGAACGCATCGCGGCGGAATGGTGGCGCGAGGCGCCGAGCGACGAGGCGGTATCGACGCGCGACTATTTCCGCATCGAGGATGGCGACGGCCGCCGCTACTGGCTCTATAGGCAAGGTCTCTACGGCGGCGCCTCGCAGGTCCCGCCGCGCTGGTTCCTGCATGGGGTCTTCGCATGAACGCGCTGACCGTCATCCCCTATGCCGAGTTCGGCATCCAGTCGAATTTCTCCTTCCTGCGCGGCGCCTCCAAGCCGGAGGAGCTGGTGGTCGCCGCCAAGCTTTTGGGCTTTTCCGCGATCGGGCTTGCCGATCGCAACACGGTGGCCGGCGTGGTGCGAGCCTGGCAGCAGGCCAAGGTGGAAAAGCTTTCCTACCATCCCGGCTGCAGGCTGGTTTTCGGCGACGGCACGCCGGACATTCTCACCTATCCGCAGGACCGCAAGGGCTGGGGGCACCTGTGCCGCATGCTGACTCAGGCCAATCTACGCGACGAAAGTGAAAAGGGCGCCACCCTTCTCCAGCGCGGCGACCTCCTCGAATGGGGGGATCTGATGTCGCTGGCGGTCCTGCCCGATCTGTCGGCGGGGCCGCAAGACAGTCTCGCCTTGCTTCGAGACCTCAAGGATCGTTTCGGTCGGAACCTGCGGCTTGGCGTTTCGCCCGACTATGCCGGCAATGACCGTTTCCGGATCGAGCAGGCGGCTGCGTTTGCCGAGAGCGCCGGCATCCCGTTGATGGCGACCAACGACGTTCTCTACCACACCGCCGAACGGCGCCCGCTGCAGGACGTGCTGACCGCGATCCGCCTCAACACGCCCGTCGCCGAGGTCGGATTGCAACTGGCGGCCAATGCCGAACGCCACCTGAAGCCGCCGATGGAGATGGCGCGCCTGTTTCGCAGGTATCCGCAGGCGCTGGCCGAGACCTTGCGGTTTGCGCAGGAGCTGACGTTTTCGCTGAGCGACCTCCAGTACAACTACCCCGACGAGCCGACGGAATCGGGCCTCGGGCCGCAGGCCGAGCTGGAACGGCTGGCGCGGGAGGGGGCTGCCGAGCGTTATCCGGAAGGTGTGCCTGCCTCCGTGACCAAGCGCATCGCGGAGGAGCTGGCTCTGATCGAGCGCCTCAACTACGCCCGCTATTTCCTGACCGTCCATGACATCGTCAAGTTCGCCCGCAGCCAGGACATTCTCTGCCAGGGGCGCGGTTCGGCCGCCAATTCGATCGTCTGCTTCTGCATCGGCATCACCGAAGTCGGCCCGGACAGGATCGACACGCTTTTCGAGCGCTTCATTTCCGAGGAGAGGAACGAGCCACCGGATATCGACGTCGATTTCGAGCATGAGAAGCGCGAGATCGTCATGCAGTACATCTACACGAAATACAGCACCAAGCGCACCGCACTGGCCGCCGCCGTGATCAGCTATCGCGGCCGCTCGGCGTTGCGCGAAGTGTCGAAGGCAATGGGCCTTTCGGAAGATGTCCGAGGGTCTTTGTCAGGCTCGATCTGGGGCTGGTCCACCTCGGAGCTTGGCGAGAAAGAGGCCCGCGCCGGCGGCCTCGATCATGCCGATCCAGTGTCGCGGCATGTATTGGAACGCGCCAACGAGATCATGGGGTTTCCCCGCCACCTGTCGCAGCATGTCGGCGGCTTCGTCATCACCAGGGACCGGCTGGACGAGATCGTGCCCATCGTCAAGACGGCGATGGACGAGCGCAAGATGGTCGAATGGGACAAGGACGATCTCGACGCGGTGAAGATCCTCAAAGTGGACGTGCTGGCGCTCGGCATGCTGACCTGCCTGAAACGCGCCTTCACTTTGCTCACTGAGCATTATCCGAAGGCGAGGGACCAGTATGGGCAGCCCTATGTGCTGGCCACCCTGCCGCCGGAGGATAGGCAGGTCTACAAGATGATCTGCCGCGCCGACACGCTCGGCGTCTTCCAGATCGAATCGCGCGCTCAGATGTCGATGCTGCCGCGTCTCAAGCCGGACAATTTTTATGATCTCGTCATCGAGGTGGCGATCGTTCGGCCGGGCCCGATCCAGGGCGACATGGTCCATCCCTATCTGCGCCGCCGGCAGGGCAAGGAAAAACCCGAATATCAAAAACCGGAACTGGAGGCGATCCTCGGCAAGACGCTTGGCGTGCCGCTGTTCCAGGAACAGGCGATGAAGATCGCCATCGTCGCGGGCGGTTTCAAACCGGGCGAGGCCGATGAACTGCGCCGCGCCATGGCCACCTTCAAGCGCACCGGCACCATCGGCAATTACCGCCGGCGCATGATCGACGGCATGGTTGGCAAGGGATACACCAAGGACTTCGCCGAACGCTGCTTCAAGCAGATCGAAGGCTTTGGCGAATACGGCTTTCCCGAAAGCCACGCCGCCTCCTTCGCGCTGCTGGTCTATGCCTCCTGCTGGTTCAAGACCTTCTATCCCGACGTGTTCTGCGCAGCGATCCTGAATTCGCAGCCTATGGGGTTTTACCAGCCGGCCCAGCTCGTGCGCGACGCGCGCGACCATGGCGTCGACATCCGCGACGTCGACGTCAATTTCTCGGTCTGGGACTGCACGCTGGAGAAGGCGCCTTTCGATCCGGCCCGCATCCTCGCGCGCCATGCCGAGATGCGCGGCGTCATCGAGACGGATCATGCGCTGCGGCTCGGCTTCCGGCAGATCAAGGGTCTGTCGGAGGAACGCATGGACGCTTTCGTCGAGCGGCGCGGTTCAGGCTACGAGTCCGTGAGGGATATCTGGCTGCGCTCCGGCTTGGATGTCGGCGAGATCGAGAGGCTGGCGCAGGCCGACGCCTTCCGCTCGCTTGGCCTCGATCGTCGTGAAGCCTTGTGGGCGGTGCGCGCGCTCGACGGCAAGAGCGCCGCCGAAAGGCTGCCGCTGTTCGACCAGCCGGCGCTCCGCCTGCGCGAACTGGAGCCCGAGACGAAGCTGCCGACAATGCCGCTCGGCGAGCATGTCATCCACGACTACCGCTCGCTCGGCCTGTCGCTGAAGGCGCATCCGGTCGCCTTCCTGCGCGAGCGCCTCGACCGCGCCGGCGTCACGCCCAATGCGAACCTGCCTTCCGTACGCGACGGCCGGCGTGTCTCCGTTGCCGGGCTTGTTCTGGTGCGGCAGCGCCCCGGCAAGGGCAACGCGATCTTCCTGACGCTCGAAGACGACAAGGCCGTCGCCAACATCATTTTCTGGCAAAGAACCTTCGACCGCTACCGGCCGATCGTGATGGGCGCGCGGTTCGTTCGGGTCACTGGGAAATTGCAGTCGGAATCGGGTGTGGTCCACATCGTCGCGGAAAAGGTCGAGGACCTGACGCCCTGGCTGACCGTGCTTCTTGAGAAGGTCAGCGAAGCTGGACCGGCACGCCCCGCCTGGGAGGATCCGAATCGCAACGGTCGACCCACAATCCGGAGCGCACCGATCCGACAGGATCTCGCGGCATTATCGGGAGAGGCGGAACAAGTGATGCCCAAGGGACGTAATTTTCAGTAGTGGCAAAAAACTTCGATGTCAGCGGGACAGCACCCCCCTCTGTCCTGCCGGACATCTCCCCCGCAGGTGGGGAGATCGGCAGTTCGTGCGTATCGCCAGCTTTCAGACGTTAGAGATTGGCGAAGGCCGATGCGACATCCGATCTCCCCCCTTGCGGGGGAGATGCCCGGCAGGGCAGAGGGGGGTGTGAAGGAACGCGGCGGAAAATTCTATCCGCACTCTTCAGCCCGGTCCGCCCAAGCGCGGCGGCGGCGGGGCCAGCACATCCTCCACGGAGAGCGTCCGCGCTTCCGAGGGCAGCATGATCGGGATGCCGTCGCGCACCGGATAGGCGAGCTTGGCAACCCGCGAGACCAGCTCACCGCGCTCCGGATCCCAGGTCAGCGGCCCCTTGGTCAGCGGGCAGGCCAGCAGCTCCAGCAGCTTGGGGTCGACATTGACCTTCTTCCCGCCACGTCCGTCCGCCATTCGGTCCGTCCTCCTCACCCTCGGATTATCCGAACGTCGGCGCTGCCCTCACCCTACCCTTTCCCCGTGAAGAACTGGGAGAGGGGATCGCCAGCGTTGCGGCCAGGTCCCTTCTCCCCGTCCTTCACGGGGAGAAGATGCCGGCAGGCAGATGAGGGGCAGCACCGCCATTGACAATTAACCCGCTGCACTGCGTCCTTCGGCACACCTTACTGCAGGCTCGAACCAAAATCCTCATTCTCGCGCGCCAGCGCCATTTCGGTGATGGCGATCAGCGTCTCGGCCCGGGTTTTCAGGTCGGCTGCTTCGAGCAGCGCCTGTTTCTCGGCCGGCCCGTAGGGCGCCATCATCGACAGCGCGTTGACCAGCATGGCATTTTCGGCCCGGCTGACGCTTTCCCAGTCGGCCTCCAGGTCGTTGGCCTGCAGATAGGCGCGGAAAGCCTTGAGCAGCGATGGCCGGTCGATCTCGTTGGCCGCCTGATCCTCATCGAGATCGGCGAGGAAGGGCGCCAGCTTGGCCTGTCGAAACGGCGTCTTGACCGTCAATTCGCTTGCAATGCGGAACCGGCACACGCCCTGCAGGGAAATCAGATAGCGGCCGTCACCGGTCTCGGAAAAGGCGATGATGCGCCCGGCGCAGCCGACATTGCAGAGCTCCGGCTCGCCGTCGTCGCGCAAGGCTCCGTCGAGACTGGGCTGGATGACGCCGATGAGCCGCGGGCCGGTGATGGCCTCGTCCACCATCTGCAGGTAGCGCGGCTCGAAGATGTTGAGCGGCATGCGGCCTCCCGGCAGCAAAAGCGCACCTTCGAGCGGGAAGATCGGGATCGTCGACGGCAAATGCTTGGCGAGCCGGTAATGCGCGTTTCCCGCTTGCACCTCATTCCTCCGATCGCGCCACCAAGAAGCGCGTCAATTCTTTATCCCAGAGCAGCTCACCGTTTCACGGAAACGCCCAACCGCTCCATCTCTTTGTTTCATGCATGTCGTTCTCCCAAAGCCGGGACTACTTTTGGGCGACATGCATTAATCTGGCGCAGTCATCGCCGACGCCAAGCCCGTGCGGCAAAACAACCGGTAACCGGCTCAGGAAAACAGCAACGCCGACAATTTGCGCCGCGCCGCGAGCGTCGCCTCGTCGGTCATGCCCCAAGCCTCGAACAGCTGCAGCAATTGCGTCCTGGCGCCGTCCTCGTTCCATGCGCGGTCGGCCTTGATGATGGCCAGCAGATTGTCGGCCGCCGCGGTGCGATCACCATTGGCGTTCTGGATCATGGCCAGATCGAAACGCGCCTGATGGTCGTTGGGGTTCTCAGCAAGGCGCCGCTCGAGCTCGGCCGGATTGCCAAGCGCGGCCGCTTGCGCGGCGACCGCCATCTTGGCGCGCAGGGCGGCCAGCGGCGGCGCATCCTTCTTGGCTTCCGGCGCTGTTGCCAAAAGTGCCTCGGCGCCTTGCACGTCACCAGCCTCGAACAGCAGCTCGCCCAGGCCGGCGATCGCCTCGATCGTCTCCGGCGCCTGCGCCAGGATGGCATCATAGATGTCGGCGGCACCCTGCATGTCGCCGGCCTCGCGCGCTTGCGCGGCGGCGGCCAGCGCCTCGGCCACCGGCGGCGCGCCATCGCCCTTGCCGCCGACCTTGGTGATGAATTCGGCGATCTGGCTCTCGGGGATGGCGCCCATGAAGCCGTCGACCGGCTGGCCGTCCTTGAAGGCGATGACCGCGGGAATCGACTGGATGCCGAGCTGGCCGGCGATCGAGGGATGGTCGTCGATGTTCATCTTGACCAGCTTGACCCTGCCGCCGGCGTCCTTGACCGCCTTTTCCAGCTGCGGCGTAAGTTGCTTACAGGGCCCGCACCAGGGCGCCCAGAAATCGACCAGCACCGGCTGGCGGCGCGATTCCTGGATGACGTCGGCGGCAAAGGCGGCGGTCGTCGTGTCCTTGATGACATTGGCACCCGGGGCGCCGGTAGCAGCGGGCGCATCGCCAAGCGCGACTTTCGCCGGCGCGGGGGCGGTCCCACCATACTGCACCGATGTGGTGTACTGGCCGCCATTGCCCCCGAAGGGGCCTCCAAACGGATTGTTGTCGCTCATCTCTTTACCCTTCCATGGCGCGGCCGGCCGGCAGCTAGACGCCACACGCTTCAGACCATCGGTTCAAGCCACCATGTGGCGATCACGCGGAGACTTTCAAGATAGCAGCATCGTGCCCGGTTGCCTCGACGAATTTGATCAGGTCGCTCGCTGCGATCGATGTCGTCGCCTCATTGGTCAGCGGATGCCCGTTGATCACCGCATGCTCCATCAAATCCTTGTCGAGCACGAGCTTGACCCTGTTTGCCGTATCGTTGATGACGCCAAAGACCGTGACGGCACCCGGCGTGACGCCGAGCAGCTCCATAAGCATCTCCGGCCTGCCGAAGGAAACGCGGCTGGCGGCGCCGATCACCTGGTGGATCTGCTTCAGGTCGACAACCGCGTCCTCGCCGACGGTGACCAAGAAGAAATTGTCCTTCTTGTCCTTCAGGAACAGGTTTTTCGTGTGCCCGCCGGCGATTTCACCGCGCAGCGCCTGCGAATCGGCGACCGTATAGAGCGCCGGATGACGCTTCGTCGAGGCGGCAATCCCGAGTTCGGCAAGAAAGGCCATCAGGTCGGCTTCGGTCTTCGGCATCGGTTTGTCCTTCGTCCCGTTTCTCAGCCCATGCCGTTTACGGCCAATGGGGCGGCCGGCACAAGACCGTCATGCGACATCGCGGTGAACGGCACCGCCTTCGCGGTGGTGCCCCCCGCCACTCGCGCGCCCGGCACAGTGCCGGCGGCTTGCCGGCATCGCCTGCCGCGTTGCAAAAAAAGCCTGCGATTTCCCTGTTGCAATCGCCGCGCTCTTCAGCCATATAGGCCCGGCTTGCGGCCAAGACGCCGTGCGAGCGGGTGTAGCTCAGGGGTAGAGCACAACCTTGCCAAGGTTGGGGTCGAGCGTTCGAATCGCTTCACCCGCTCCAGTTTCCTTCCAGGGAAATCAAGCGACTAAGAGACGCCCTCCGGGGCGTCTCTTGCTTACACGGCAATGCAATGTAAGCACAATGTAAGCAGCAGAGATAGCAGGCGAAGCGTTTGCCGGATACCCGTGCCAGACACCGGTTATCTGTATGCGGAGAAATCAATGGCTTATCGCTCTATTCTGCCAAGGTTCGGATCGCGCTGCGGGAGGTGCCACGCGGGAATTGCCGGATGACATTAGGATGCGGTGATTGCAGTCGGCCGATATCTTGATGACCACGCCAAAGGCCACCGCAGTTTCGATATCTGAAGCGCTTCGTACAATCGGACGTCGCGTCGCCACATCTCGGGTCGGAGATATGTGGCTGGAGGAGCTAATCATAGGAAACGTCGCAGCCAGGCGGCTTGCCGCCTTGTTGGATAGCCATGACGATTAGCTTGCTCGGAGCAGGCATCCCGCGCCGGCTGGATGACGACGAACGGCCATCGGCATCTTCTTGGGAAGGCGGCACGGTTGCGCCAAGAACCGACATTAGGTGCGAAGTCTCCGCCGGACAGGTGCCAGATTGTACCTAGGACATGGGTGACAACCTCGCGCCGAACGGGCTGTCGATGGTCTGCAATATCCTCTGTTCCAGATAGATATAGCCCAGATCATAATGCATGAAGCTTACGAGCCAAATGCCGTCGTCGATCTTCTTGATGCCGAGCCTTTGACCGGCCATGACGGTTGAGATGTTGATCTTCCTGCGGTGCATGCAGATTCGGCCGCGAAGCCACGCCCATCAGCGGGTCGAGGATCGACGGCCGGAACAGGGCCATCTCCGCCCGGTGGCTAACGAGAGGAAGGTGGCAGTCCTGCGCGTGGCCGGGGCTGAGCAGGCGGTGCAACCTTCGTCGAGGCAACTGAAAGCAGTTTACTCGGCGGCGATCTTTGCCACGTCGTTGACCTGGATCAGCCGTTCAAGCAGCTTCAGTTCTTCCGCCGTCAGGTCGGTCAGTGGCGGGCGAACCGGGCCCGGTTGCCGGCCAAGCGCTCTCAGTCCAGCCTTGATGATCGAGACGGCATAGCCCTTCTTTCGATTGCGTAGCGCAACGAATGGGAAGAAGAAATCCTTCAGGATCTGATCGACCACTGGCTGGTTCCCGGTTCGAAGCGCCTGATAGAAACGCTGGGCCAGTTCCGGCACGAAGTTGAACACCGCCGAGGAATAGGTCGTCACACCGGCTGCAAAATAGGCCTGTGCGTAGACTTCGTGCGTCGGCATGCCGCCGACATAGACCAGCCGGTCGCCGATCCGCGCGGTGATCTCGATGACCTTGTCGACATCGCCGACGCCATCCTTGAAGCCGATCAGGTTCGGGCATTCATCGCAGAGCCTGGCGATGCTGTCTGCCGTGAGAACGGCGTTGTCCCTATTATAGACGATCACGCCGATGCCGACGGACTGACACACGGCCTTGACGTGGGCGACAAGTCCAGCCTGTTCAGCAAACATCAGATAAGGCGGCAAAAGGAGCAGGCCGTCGGCGTCGGCCTTCTCGGCCGCTGTTGCAATCTCGATAGCCAGTGCCGTGCCGTAACCGGTACCCGATACGATCGGCGTCGTTCCGGCGGACGCTTTGGCGGCACGGATGACATCGGGGATTTCTGACGGCGTGAGCGAGAAGAATTCGCCGGTGCCTCCGGCGGCGAACAGTACGGACGCGTCGTAGCCGGCCAGCCATTCGACATGCTTGCGATAGGCGGGCTCGTTGAATTTCAGGTCTGCAGTAAAATGCGTGATGGGAAAGGAAAGCAGTCCGTTGCCGACGGCTTTTTTGAGTTCAATCGGGTCCATGTGATATCCTTGTCTTCTTGAACCAGCGGGTGGAGAGATCGCATTTTCAGGTCGGCGACGTTTCGAGCGCCTCTAGTAGCGCGGCGATGTAGCCGTAACAAAAGGCGAAGGCGACGCCGTCCGGGTCGCGGCCGCTGATCGCAGGCACATGGTCGGGCATCACCATGTACCGGTAGCCGACCTCCTTGTAGACCTTCATCGAGCGGACCATGTCCATGTCGCCTTCATCAGGGAAGGTTTCCATGAAGGAGAGCTTGCCGCCTCGGATATTGCGGTAGTGGACATTGAAGAGCTTGCCGCGCGTCCCGAACCAGCGAATGATATCGTCGATTTCCTCGCCCGGATTGTCGAGCATCTCCCCGACGGATCCCTGACAGAAGTTCAGGCCGTGATAGGGGCTTTCCCGCATCATGACGAACTTCTTCAGGCCCTCGACGGTGCCGAGCACCCGCGTCACGCCGCGATAGCCAGGCGGCGTATAGGGATCGTGTGGATGGCAGGCGAGGCGCACGCGGTTGCTGGTCGCAACCGGCACAACGCGTTCCAGAAAATAGTCGATCCGCTCCCAGTTCTCGTCTTCGGAAAGCACGCCAGCCAGACCGGGTACTGCGTGCTGATCGGCTTTGTCCCAACGAAAGCTGGCGTTCAGGGAGCCGCCACGGCCCGGCTCGTGCGGGGTGCGCGGAATACCGATCAGATTGAGATTGTATTTCGCCGCGGGAATGCCGGCTTTCGCACAGTTCTCGATCATCCGGCAGACGGCATCAATCTGCCGGTCCCGATCCGGTCCCGCCAGCAGGATATCCGGGTAGGATGCCTTTTCTATCGGTTGAGAAGGAAGCGGAAGCTGGATCATATCGAGTATCAGGCCGAAACTTTCGACTTTGTCGCGATGGCGGTCCAGATCCTGCAACGACCAGTCCCTGGGATTGCCGGGCGGATCGGCTGAAATGTGCTTTACGCCGAGTTGGGCAAGGACTCTGTAGTCGTCATCGTCCCGTGCACCGACCTGTGTTCCCAGATACACAGCGATCTCCTTAAACAAAACTCATTCATATCGTATGACGTAATATGAATTCTGGGACCTGTCGAGAGTATTTAACGGGTTTCTGCCAAAATCCTGTATCGCTTCTGGCTGGCCATCATGTGGGCGCGCATCGCCCGACGAGCCCGATCCGGGTCCTGATCGGCGATTGCCGACAGGATTTCCACATGCTCGGCATGGACCTTTGCGAGGTAGTCCGGATCGTTGGCGTCCGGCAGTGTCGGGAACTGCCCCCGGGGGATAGCGCGGGGCCCGAAATGGCGCAATACGTCAACATAGAACCTGTTGTTCGTGGCTGCCGCAATCGCCATATGGAAATCGAAATCAGCCTCCACCGTCGGCTTGCCCTGTTCGATCAATGTCGCCATTCTACGGTTAGCGGCGCGGATAGCTGCTTCCTGTTCGGCTGTCCGGCGGTAGGCGGCAATGGCTGCGGCCTCTCCCTCCGTGGACATTCTAAACTCGAGCAATTCAAGGGTTTCCGGGATGGTGCTGATTTCAATGGCGGTGAGCGCGAAACTCCGATGGCCCTTGGGGTCGCTGACGAACACTCCTTTTCCCTGGACCGGCTTCACATACCCTGCGGAGCGCAAATCCGCGATCGCCTCCCGCACGACGGTACGGCTCACGCCAAAGCTCGCTGCCAGCTGCGGTTCGGTCGGCAGTTGATCGCCTTCCTTCAGCTTGCCCGTCTCGATCTGACCGCGCAGCTGGTCGATCAGCTGCTGCGCCAGTCGTTGCCGTTCCCGTGGTGGTGCCTGCCCGATTTCGTTTGCCATTACCCGCCTGTCTCACGTCCCGGCAAGGAGCCCTTGCCAATTCAATACAACACCTATAAATCATAATACGACATACGAACGACATAGTATGTTCGGCATGATAGCGTAGGGAGGAGATTATATGAAGCATTTTTGCAAAGGGCTTTTCATCGGCGTTGCGATGGGCGTTCTGGCACTTGGCTCGCCTGCCGCCCGCGCGGAAACTCCCGAAAACCAATTGGTTATTGCAACATCGCTTGCGCAAGTCTTGTCGCTGGATCCGCAGCAGGCGACTGAGCCCAAGGCCATCGAAATCATGGCCAATCTGTACGACCGGCTCGTTGCCACGGACCCGAGCGGCGCGGACAAGCTCGTGCCTCAGCTTGCCGAAAGCTGGGCGGTCGACGACAAGGGCGTCACCTTCAAGCTGCGCGACGCGAAATTTGCCTCCGGCAATCCTGTCACGGCAAACGATGTGGTCTATTCCCTCACGCGTCTGTTGAAGCTGGATCAGGCGGCAGCGGCAAATTTCAAGCGTATCGGCTACACTGGGGACAACATCGAAAAACTGGTCCGCGCGGAGGACGACAAGACGGTCCGCATCGATCTATCCGGCAAGGTTACCGCCGATCTGCTGCTTTTCCGTCTTGCGATGGTGGTTGCCAGCGTCGTCGACAGTGTCGAAGTGCAGGGCCATGTCGTCGACAACGATTTCGGCAATGGCTGGCTGCGCACCAAATCGGCCGGGTCGGGGCCGTTCACGCTCAACCGCTGGACGCCGAACGAACTGGTCATCCTCGAGGCGAACCCTGATTACGCGACCGGTGCGCCGAAGATGCGCCGGGTCATCATGCGCCATGTGCCGGAAAGCCAGGTCGAGCGCCTCATGCTCGATCGTGGCGACGTCGATCTCGCTAATGCGCTGACCGCGCCGGATATTGCCACATTCAAGGACAAGAAGGGTTTTGAAATCCAGCGCATCCCTACCGGCGGCTTTTACGTCCTGTCGATGAATGCGGGCAACAAATACCTGTCCAATCCAAAGGTTCGCGAAGCCATTGCCTACGGCATTGATTACAAGGGGATGGAAACGGCGATCATGGGGCCATATGGCAAGGCCAGGACCGTTCCGGTTCCTGAGACCTTCGAGTATGCCATTCCCAGCCCTGACTGGCAGCTGAATGTCGACAAGGCAAAGTGGCTGCTGGCAGAGGCCGGCTACAAGGACGGCTTCTCCCTCAATCTGAAGACCATCGCCCAGACGCCGCGCATCGATCTGGCGACCGCGATCCAGGCGACACTTGGGCAAATCGGCATCACCGTGAATATCCAGCAGGGCAACGGCGCGGAGATCATCGCCGCCCACCGGGCCCGCGATTTCGATCTGCTCATCCCGCAGACCGGCGCCTACATGCCGAACGTGCTCGGATCGATGGAACAGTTTTCCAGCAATCCGGACAATTCCCTGGAGGCCAACAATGCCGGCAACTTCGTCTGGCGCTCGGCCTGGGACATTCCCGAGCTGACGGATTTGACGGCCAAGGCATCGATGGAGCGGGACCCGAAAAAGCGCGGTGAACTCTATGTCGAGATGCAGAAGATGTTCGTCGATCAGAAACCGGCCGTGTTGCCCCTGTTCGAGCGGTTCGAACCGATCGTTCTCAGCACCCGTGTGAAGGGTTATGTCGGTCACCCAAGCCAGGCGACGCGCCTTGAAGGCGTGACCAAGGCAGCAGCCGAATAACCTGCCAGGCATCCGATCATGAAGGAACTATCCGCAAGCGAGCTGGGACGGCGTCTTCTTCACCTGTTGCTCAGCCTGTTCATCCTGTTATGCGTCACCTTCGTGATCGGCCGGGTTCTCCCCGCCGACCCGGTGGGCGCCATTGTCGGCGAACTTGCCGATCCTGCCGCCTACGAGGCGATGCGGACCCGCCTCGGCCTCGACCTGCCGCTGTATCAGCAGTTCTTCATCTACCTGAATAACCTGCTTCACGGCGATTTCGGAACGGCGATCCTTACCGGCAATCCGGTCTCGCAGGATCTGTCCCGGGCCTTTCCGGCCACCTTGGAGCTCGCCACCCTCGCTGTGCTGATCTCGACGTTTGTCGGCGTGCCCCTCGGGCTCGCCGCTGCGCTTTTCCGTGATACTTTCATCGACAAGATCGCCCGCGTGGTATCGCTCGTCGGTCACTCCATTCCTGTCTTCTGGTTCGGCATCGTCGGTCTTGTGGTCTTCTACGCCACGCTGAACTGGGTCGGCGGACCGGGCAGGGTGGATGTCTACTATGAGGGGATCGTCACACCAGCCACGGGCCTGTTGCTGGTCGACAGCCTGCTCGAAGGCGAGACGGAAATCTTCTGGAACGCGCTGTCGCACATCATCCTGCCGGCCATCATTCTTGCCTATGCGGCGATGGCCTACATCACACGCATGACCCGCAGCTTCACGCTGGAACAGCTCGGACAGGACTATGTGATTGCCGCGCGTGCGAAGGGCGTCGGCCCGGCGCGCACGGTCGTCAGCCACGTCCTGCCGAACATAGCCGTTCAACTGATCACGGTTCTCGCCATTTCCTACGGCAACCTGCTGGAGGGCGCTGTAGTCACGGAGATCGTCTTCTCCTGGCCCGGGATCGGCCAGTACATGACCAATGCGCTGATGATAGGCGACATGAACGCGATCCTTGCCGCCACGATCGTCGTCGGACTCGTCTTCATGCTTTTGAATTTCATCGCGGACATCGCCTCCGCGATTCTTGATCCGCGCACTCGGGAGGCCACCCGATGAGTCAGGTTCTTCACAATGACGCCATCGTCAAGCCGCCGGGCATTCTCGCTCGTCTGCAGGCATCGGCGGGCCGCACGATCCGCAAGCTTGCCGAAGAACCGCTCGGAATGGCCGGGTTCCTCATTCTGGCTATGCTGGTCGTCGTTGCGGTTTTCGCGCCGTTGATCTCGCCCTACGGCCCGAATGTCCAGATGCTCAGCGATGCGCTGAAGCCGCCGAGCCTTGCTCATCTTGCAGGGACCGACGAGTTCGGCCGTGACATCGTCAGCCGGCTGGTCTGGGGTACGCGCATCACCATCCAGACCGTGCTGTCCGTCTCTGTCATCGTCGGCCCCGTCGGCCTGATCATCGGCGTTGTCGCCGGGTTCTTCGGCGGGCGTACCGATGCGATCTTGATGCGGGCAACCGATATCGTGCTGTCCTTCCCGTCGCTGATCCTGGCCCTGGCTTTCGCCGCCGCTCTCGGCGCCGGTCTCAACACCGCCATAATCGCGATCTCACTCACCGCCTGGCCGCCGATCGCCCGTCTGGCTCGGGCTGAGTCGCTTGTCGTGCGCAATGCGGACTATGTCGCCGCCGCGCGGCTTTACGGCGCCTCGCCTGTACGCATTCTGCTTCTCTACATCGCGCCGATGTGCATTCCGTCCGTCATCGTGCGCCTGACATTGAACATGGCCGGTATCATTCTAACGGCCGCTTCCCTCGGCTTCCTCGGTCTCGGTGCACAGCCGCCGTCGCCCGAATGGGGCGCGATGATTTCGAGCGGGCGCAAGTTCATGCTTGACTACTGGTGGGTCGCGGTCATGCCCGGCATTGCCATTCTCCTGACGAGCCTTGCCTTCAACATTGTCGGCGACACGCTGCGCGACCTTCTGGATCCCCGCCATGCCCGATCGTAATCCATCTACCATCCTGTCGGTATGTGACCTGAATGTGCGCTTTGGCAAGAATTCCATTGCCGCCGTTTCGAACGTCAGCTTCGATCTCGGCCGCGAGCGGATCGGCATCGTCGGCGAGTCCGGCTCCGGGAAATCCACCACCGGGCGCGCCATCATGCGGCTGCTTGCGCCCAGCGCCCACATCTCGGCCGAGCGCCTGGATTTGGACGGAAGTCCGCTGCTGGAAAAGACCGAACGGCAGATGGGCGCTTTGCGCGGCAAGGACATGGCACTGATCATGCAAGATCCGCGCTATTCTCTGAACCCGGTTCTCAACATCGGCAGGCAGGTCGCCGAAGCAGCACGATTGCATCTCGGTTCCAGCAGGAAGCAGGCGCTCGATGAGACCCGCGCCATGCTGCGGCGCGTCCGGATCAACGATGCGGATCGCGTCATGAAACTCTACCCACATCAGATTTCTGGCGGCATGGGCCAGCGCGTGATGATCGCCATGATGCTTCTGTCCAAGCCAAAGCTGGTCATCGCCGACGAACCCACATCGGCCCTCGATGTCAGCGTGCGAAAAGACGTGCTGATCCTGCTCGACGAATTGGTTCGCGAAAACAATTCGGGCCTGATCCTGATCAGCCACGATATCCGCATGGTCGCCGCCTTCTGCGAACGCATTCTGGTGATGTATGCCGGCCGCGTGGTCGAGACGCTGACCAGACTGGACGAGGCCGAACATGCCTATACACGCGGCTTGATCGCCGCCTTGCCCGATCCGCGAAACCCTGTCCGGCGCCTGCAGGTCCTCGACCGGCGCACGCTTGAAACGACACCGGAAGCAACGGAATGATCAAGGTCGACAAACTGGACGTAGTCTATGGTACCGGCAGGGCGCGCAACCATGCCGTCCGCGGCGTCAGCTTCTCGGTTGCCAAGGGCGAGACCCTCGGTATCGTCGGCGAATCCGGTTGCGGCAAATCCACCGTGCTGCGCTCGCTGGCGGGTATCGAGCAGGGCTGGACGGGCTCGGTCGAGTTCAATGGAACGCCGATCGGAAAGCTGCGCTCGCGCGACGAATTGAAGCTATCGCAGATGGTATTTCAGGATCCCTACGGATCGCTTCATCCGCGCCATCGGATCGGCACGGCGCTGGCTGAACCGATCCGCTCCATGGGGCTTGGCGACGGCTGGTCGAAGGTGCCGCAAGCCCTGAAGCAGGTCGGATTGCCGGAGGATTTCGCCAATCGTTTCCCGCACGAACTATCCGGTGGTCAACGACAGCGCGTCGCCATCGCCCGCGCGCTGATCCTGTCGCCACCCATTCTCCTTCTCGATGAGCCAACCTCCGCGCTCGATGTTTCGATCCAGGCGGAAATTCTCAACCTGCTCGACGACCAGCGCGACGAACGCGGCCTGACCTTTGTCCTCGTCAGCCATGATCTGTCGGTCATCGCCCATATGTGCGACCGTGTTCTGGTGATGCAAAATGGGGTTTTTCTCGATGAGATGACGAAAGCGGATCTGCGTGCGGGAACAACCCATGCCGCCTATTCGCAAGAGTTGTTCGAAGCCAATTTTCTGTGATCGGTCGGGACCTAAACATGGGCGGATTTGTTGACGGGGCTAACGGTCGAATTGGCCGTAGCTTCTGTCCGTCAGAGCACGCTCCTTCAAGCAACTGCCGCTGTGAGAACCGCACGGTCAGCCGCAGCAGCGGAGCCTGAACTGATGATTCGATGACGCTTTACATGCATGTCTTCGGCAAGGGCGACCCCGTCGCGCTCGCCACGGCGATACATGCCGGGTTGGCGCTGAGCAAGACACCGATGGTGAACGCCACATCTAGTGCCACACAGCCGCCAATCGCCGAGGACCAGCGTATCCGACGGCAAGCATGAGGACTTCTTGGAGCCTCTATCGTTTCGTGCCGCCGGATGCAGCGTGGATTTTCCCCAATTCCAGGCATCGAATCGACCTGAGGGCCGCAGCAGTTGAGAGGCCCGGGCTGCGCTTCCGCTGAGCGGGCTACATTCGCCACGCCGGTGTCGGTCTGGAACAGCGTCTTCACGCCTGGCGTGTCGCAAGGGTGGACGCACGTGCCATCGCAAGACCGGACTTCCGGGTTGAGCTGGAAGTCACGGAGCGACGCACGAACTGCTGGCGTGCGCCTGGCCTTCGGCGTATAAATACCCTCGAATTTCGGGAGGAAAGAGCCATGGACGCAGTGCCTCAATGGCGCCTCGCGGGCGATTGGTTCGACATCTGCAGCTGCGACATCCCTTGCCCGTGCGAGTTCGCCCAGCGGCCAACCGGCAATCACTGCCAGGGCGTGCTCGCCTGGCATGTGCGCGAGGGTCAGTATGGCGACGTGAAGCTCGACGGCCTGACTCTGGTGGCGCTCGGCGAGTTCGAAGGCAATCTATGGGCCGGCGAGGCAAAGGCCGTGATGGGCATGTACCTCGACGAGAAGGCGAACGAGTCGCAGCGCGAAGCCCTGCAGGCGATCTTCGGCGGCCACGTCGGCGGCTGGCCGGCTGGCTTTGCCGCCAATATCGGCGAGATGCGTGGCATGGAGTTTGTGCCAATCACGTTCGAGGTGGCGGGCGACCTCGCCACCTGGAAAGTCGAAATTCCCGGCCTCGTCGTCGGCCGCGCGGAAGCGCTTTCCGGTCCTACAACACCGCCCGGCAAGCGGGTGCAGACAATCAACCCGCCGGGCTCGGAGGTCGGCCCAGGCCAGGTTGCCACCTGGGGGCGTTCTGTCGAGGTGAGCACCAAGGGCTTCGGGCTGGACTGGACGGGCACGGCCCGCTCGAGCAAGCACATTCCATTCGACTGGACCGGCCCGAACTAGGGCATGCCGATGCCCGACGCGTTCCCCAGGAAAACGTGGCGGCTCGGGAGTTTGCATGGCATGCCGCTCGGCCTTCTCGCATCGCTCGTCGTGCTGACAGCGGCGGCATGGGCGCTCACCCTCTACCAGACCTTAAGCATGGATATGCCCATGGGCATTGCGGTGCGCGGCGGGATGGAGGGAATGGAAGGCATGGCCGGCATGGCGATGGCCGGAATTGCGGCCGACGGCTGGTCACTCGCCGGCGTCGCCGCCTTTCTCGCCGTATGGACTGTGATGATGGCCGCTATGATGCTGCCGGCCGCGGCGCCCATGATCTTTATGTTCGCGGCGGCGCAGGCCAGGCGCGGACGGCGGGTGGCCGTTCCAACCTGGATTTTCGTCGCGGGCTACATGCTCGTCTGGGCGGCGGCGGGCCTTCTCGTATATGTCCTGGTCCAGTTCGGCAGCGAGTTGGCGACGAGCCTCGATCCGCCTCGGCGTTCGAAATGGGCGCCGCTCGCGCTCGGTGTCACGCTTGGCGTCGCCGGACTTTACCAATTTACGGCCCTCAAGCACATTTGCCTCAGCCATTGCCGTTCGCCGCTCGCCTTCGTTGCCCAGCACTGGCGCGACGGGCGGGTTGGCGCGCTCGGGATGGGGCTGCGCCACGGGCTGTATTGCTTCGGGTGCTGTTGGGCGCTGTTCGCCGTGCTGGTCGCAGCGGGCGTCATGAGCCTCGCCTGGATGCTGCTTTTGACACTGATCATCTTCGTCGAGAAGCTGATGCGGCGTGGCCGACGCTTCGAAGGTGCTTTGGGCATTGCGCTAATTGCCCTCGGGGTCGTCGTATCGCTCGGGGCGATCGAGATGCCTTGGACAAGCGGCTAGAGCCGGATGGCGTCAGGTCGATTCGACCTGAAATTTGAATCCGCCACTAAATCAAAGAACTTCGGCATGGCCCTTAATAGGAAGCTGGGTCCCGTAACCGTTCAAGGAGCGTAGACTCGCAAAAAGCCGATGGCTATACACGGCAAATGCCGACGTTTCCCGCCGACCAAGTCTATGTGCGTGTTTGTCACGTCAAGCAGGGCTATGAGGACCGCGAACAGCACATTGCAAGGCAGGTCGGCCGCCATGGCATCCCGGCCACTTGGTATCTTCACTGGGATGTTGCAGATATTGCCGATGAAGAGGTCGAAAGGCTTACCGTGCCGGGCGCTCTCAAACTGGCGGAACTGTCCTGCTCCTTAAAACACATCGGGATCTGGCGTGATTTCCTGAAGACCGACAAGCCCTATTGTCTGGTGCTTGAGGACGACGTCTTCCTGGCCGCCAATTTCAATACAAAATTCAACGCGGCTCTGGCGGAACTCGGCGATCCAAACCGCAAAGCCGCCATCTATATCGGCAATGCCGGCACCTATTACATTTCGGCATTCAAGTTGAAGCGCGGACAACATCTCTATCCAGCCCCTCACGGCAGATCCACCGATTCCTATATCATCACCCGCTCCGTGGCAGCCGAGAGGTGCGCCTGGTTTGATGCACGCAAGATGTCCGCGCCGATCGGCCATGAGATCGACCGTGCGGACGCGGCGCTCGGGGTGGAGGTGCTTTGGTTCGAGAGACCCTTTGTTGAGCAGGGCACGCACAACGGGGCCTTCTTGACGTCGATAAATCCCGACAGTCAAAGGCCGCTTTGGTATAAGCGCATGGAGTGGCAGTATAAGAAATATCGCCGACAGCTGATTGGCCATATGTAGCGCTCGCTGCGACCCGGCCGAACCCGGTCTCATCCGGCTTTGGGTCGACAACATTGACCCGGCCGGTGGGGTACTTGCCCGAAATCCCCTGATCCATCCTCCAGATGTCACATAAAGTTACAGCGGGGAACGCTTCCCGCTGGGCCTCGTTAGCCCTCCATCAACCCAACGATGGAGAAAACCAATGCAGGACATTTCCGGCAAGCGCGTCGCTATCCTTGCGACAAACGGTTTTGAGCAGTCCGAACTTGAGGTGCCGCTCAAGAAATTGCGCGAGTCAGGCGCTGAAGTCGATGTCGTGTCGCTCGCAAGCGGCAAGATCAAAGGCTGGGACCACAAGGATTGGGGCCGCGAGGTTCCCGTCGATAGGATTTTGGCTGAGACGCGGGCGGATGACTACGACGCAATCGTGCTGCCCGGCGGCGTTATCAACCCCGATCTGCTGCGGATCGAGCCGAAAGTCCTCAACTTCATCAAATCGTTCTGGTCGGCCAACAAGGTTGTGGGCGCGATCTGCCATGCGCCCTGGCTTCTCGTCGAGACCGGAATTGTGAAGGGCCGCCGGGTCACATCCTACAAATCGATCAAGACCGACGTGATCAATGCCGGTGGTGTCTGGGAAGACAGCGCGGTGGTCACCGACCAGGGACTTGTCACCAGCCGCAACCCAGGCGATCTCGACGCGTTCTGCGACAAGCTCGCCGAGGAAATCAGGGAAGGGCGGCACGACAGGCGGGCTGCGGCTTAGCCGGTCCTTGCACGACTTTCGTACCGTCCGCCTTCCGCAGCGATGCCTGATGCACCAGCGAGGCCAGCTGTTGGTCGAGGCGAGGTGGCAGTAGAGCAGGCCGAGCGCGCCGGATTTGCGCAGGTCGAGAAACGCCTCGTCGCCGAGCTTGTTGAAGGCCGGCTCGTCGATGACCTGGAAATCGGTGAGGTTGAGCTCTTCGCCGCCTTCCAGCGTCACCTTGCTCCGGCGCGGCGAAAACAGGCCGCGCGCGTCGATCCTTTCGATCATCGCGCGGGTGGCGCTGAAGTCGATCTGGAACCGATTGCGGAAGGCGAGTGCCTGCCTGGTCGCCTCGGTGCCGATTCCTATTCCCGTGAACGACGTCGAACGCACGGCCGGATCGCTTAGGTTGCGACTGGTGCTGCGCCACCTGGTTTGGCAACCGTATGGGACCGGCGCGAGCGACCATTCCAGCGCGTTGGCGCAGAGCAGCTAAATCAGATAGAACTAAATCAGGCAGAACCATTTTGTAATTTCAGGAGACGACATGTCTGACGAGCATGTTGAGCGTCGGCTGGCGGCGATCCTGGCCGCGGATGTGGTCGGCTATAGCCGTCTTATGGAGGTCGACGAAGAGCACACGCTCAATCTCCTTCGGCAGCATCGGCGGGAGTTCTTCGATCCGACCGTCACCAAGCACGGTGGGCGCATCTTTAAGGTGATGGGTGACGGCTTCCTGGTGGAGTTCGCCAGCGTCATCAGTGCGGCGCGCTGCGCGGTCGAGATCCAACGCGGCATGTCCGAGCGGAATGCCGGCATCCCCGAGGACCGGCATTTCAAGTTTCGCATGGGCATCAACCTTGGCGACATCATCGTCGACGGTGATGATTTCCATGGCGACGGCGTCAATCTTGCCGTGCGGCTGCAGGGCCTCGCGATACCCGGCGGCATCGCCTGCTCGGAGGCGGTGCGCCATGAGGTCGGCAACAAGCTGGGCGTCGACTTCGCCGATCAGGGCGCCAGGACCGTCAAGAACATTGCTCAGCCGGTGCACGTCTATTTCGCCAACTGGCAGGGCGTCCCGCATGTCGCGACGCATATTGCGGCCAGGAGCGTCCAGACGCTGGTGCGGTCCGACAAGCCGTCGGTGGCGATCCTGCCCTTCGCCAATCTGAGCAATGATCCCGACCAGCAGTATTTCAGCGACGGCATCACTGAAGATATCATAACCGACCTCTCGAACGTCTCCGGCCTGTTCGTACTCAGCCGCAATACGGTCTTCGCCTTCAAGGGCAGGACCGACAAGATGGAACGCATCGCCAGGGAGCTTGGCGTCGGCTACATTGTCGAGGGCAGCGTCCGCAAGGCGGGAAACCGGGTCAGGATCAATGCCGAGTTGATCGAGGGGGCCACAGACGGACACGTCTGGGCTGCCCGCTATGACCGCGACCTCACCGACATCTTCGCCGTGCAGGACGAAATCGCCAAGGCGGTCGTGGCGCAGCTCAGGGTCAGGCTCCTGCCCGAGGAGAAGAAGGCTATTGAGCAGGCGCCGACGGACAATGTGGAAGCCTATACGCATTATCTTCGAGGGCGCGATTACAGTCACATCGCGACCAGGGCGAACCACCTCATGGCCAGACAAAGTTATATCAGGGCCATCGAGCTTGATCCGGGATATGCCCGCGCATATGCAGGCTTGGCGGTCTGCGACGTACGCCTTCAGTCGAGCTACGGCTCGCCGATCCAGGTGGACGACATTCTCGCGACCGCCGACAAGGCCCTGGCGCTGGACCCGAATTTGGCCGAGGCGCATTCAGCCAGGGGCTTCGCCCTTTCCCTCGCCGACCGCCGTTCCGAGGCCGCGGCGGCGTTCGAACAGGCTCTCGCGCTCGACCCAAATTGCCACGAGGCCAACCGCTACTATGCCGAGTTCTGCGTAACCGGCGGCCAGTTCGAGCTCGCCGCGACGTACTTCATGCGCGCGATGGAGATCAAACCGACCGACTACGGCGCACCGGTCATGCTGGTGAACGTCTTCCGCACTCTCGGCCAGCAGAACGACGCCGAGCTTTATGCGCGGATCGCATTGGAGAGAGCTGAAGAGGAACTCCGTCTGCATCCGGAGAACGCCAATTGTGCCTGCCTGGGGGCTATCGTGCTGGCCTTCCTTGGGGAACGCGATAGGGCGGCGAAGTGGCTTGACCGGTCTCTGGCGATCGACCCTAGCGATATCAACGTCCAATATAACGCCGCTTGTACCTATGCGTTGCTGGGGGAGTTCGAACGCTCGATCGACCTTTTGGAAGCGTGGTTGCCGCAGGCTGGCGCCGAGATGAGACTCTGGTTCAAGAACGATTCCGATTTCGCCTCTGTTCGCAGTCATCCTCGCTACCAGAAGTTGCTCCAGCTCCTGCGGTAGCGATACGCATTGTACTTGAGGCGATTTTATTGCCGATAATCAAGAACCGGCTTCAGGAAGATTACCTGACAAACCAACGCTCTCGCCATCCCACAGACATTATGTTACGTTACTAATGTAACCGAGAGGTGGGGAATGGGTACCCGGTTCAGGCTGTTCGTTCAGCCTCCGTTCGAAGACCCTACGTCAAGCCCTGAAATCATTACGGTTTCTTCCCCGCGAGGCAGCGTCGGACCTGGCCCGTCCGACGATCGTATGTATGTCGTCGAGCCGGTCGACAAGACGCGGCCCTATGGCGTCGACCACGGCCCGTTGGGCACGCCCTTCATCTCCCTGCCGCCCTGGACGCGAGCGATCCTCGATCCGGCCGTTCCCGACGAGGAAGGCAATTTCGATCACTATCAGCCCTCGACGCCCGGCTTCGAAGCAGCGCACGCGTTCGGTTGCGTGCGCTTCACGCTCGACGTTTGGGAGCGTTACATCGGCCAACCGCTCATCTGGCACTTCCGCGATCACTACGACCGTCTGGAAATCTCGATCCTGCCGGGTTGGGATAACGCCCAATACGGCTATGGCTTCCTCGAGCTCGGCGGCCAATTCGTGAAAGACGGACGCGCGCTCCCCTTCAGCCTCGACTTCGATATTATCGCGCACGAGGTTGGCCATGCGTTGGTCTACGGCGTCCTCGGCATTCCGGACCCGGGAGCCGAGCTCCCCGAATATCTGGGCTTTCAGGAGGCCTTTTCCGACTGCGTTTCGTTGATCGCGGCCATGCATTTTCCCTCCGTGATCGAAAATGTTCTGACGGTGACGCGCGGGAATCTCTACATCGCCAACCAGCTCTCTCGCTTCTCGGAATTCTCGCCGCACCGCCAGATACGCGAGGCCAGCAACAAACTGACGATGGCCGATTTCGCGGACGGCTGGACCGACGAGCATGCACTGTCGCAACCTCTCACGGGCGCCGTCTTCGACATTCTGGTCGATGTCTTTCACGAGAGCCTGGTGGCTCGAGGACTGATCTCGCCGGAGGTCGAAAATCTTGCCGACCTCGCCGAGATCGACCCAGCAGCCGAGCTGCCGGTCCAGGAAGTCTTTGACCGCGATTTCGCTCGCAATCCGGAAGGTTTCGTCGACGCGCTGCTCGACGCGCGGGATATCGTGGGTACCTATCTCGCCGAGACGCTGTGGGCTCTCGCCCCGGATTTTCTGGACTATGGTGACGTGGCGAGAACGATGCTCGCGGTCGATGACAGTGTGACCGGAGGAGAACTATCAAGGATCATCTTCCGGGATTTCGACCGAAGAGGGGTTTTTCGCTACCGTGCCGGGCCCCGCCTGACGAAGCCAACCCGAAAGAGCCATTTCCATGAGGGTCGAATCGCCCTTCCACGGGACCAGGCGCGTCTGCCGGACATGAGCTATTTCGAGAAATATTGGATGTCCAGAAGGGGCGCCGAGCTTTGATCGACATGCAAAAGATGGGGTGATCCATGATTCCTGAAACCATTTTAAATACCTCGGCCATACATTTGTTCGGTAGGGTTCTTGAAGATTTGAAACTCAAGAAGAGGATCGACGGGGGACGGCCCCCAAGGCCTGGCAACAACAGATTCCTGCAGAACCAGATCGACGCCTCCGGTAGCCTGCTGGCAAGGATCTATGCGTTCACCTTCGAGGCGCAGTTCTACGAACTCGCCCGACCGACAATACTTCTTGTCCATGGGCCTGGCACTGCCGTTGATTATCCGGCCCCGGCGGACACCGATCTCAAGGTCATGAGCCGCGGTCCAAGCGACCCTGCCTATACCGGACTGTCATCACAGATAGGCTCGTTCGCGCGCGGAATGCTGGTCTGGGTCTACGACAAGAGTGACCTGACAATGCGGCTGGAACTCGACACCGGAACGCTCGAGGATGTCCTGTTGAGTGCCGAGCTGGACCCGCGTTCGTTTGGTCGATCGGGTGGAGCAATGGGCCGATCCGGCGGTGCGATGGGGCGATCCGGCGGCGCCATGGGCAGGTCTGGCGGTGCGATGGGGCGGTCCGGTGGCGCCATGAATCGCGGCGGGCGCGGCGATTTGGACTAGCGTTTCCGATCGTTAATTGAGAAATGCCGAAGGAGATGGACCATGGCAAACGTAGAGATAGTGCATGTCGCTATACCTGAAGGGAATGCCGTAAGAGGCAAAGATCCGGTTACGGTCGGTGTGACGGTGGCCCCAAGTTGGTTTAAAGAGGCAGAAGACTTGGTAATTAAATTTATTTACGCCGCCACTTTAGAAGGCACCGAATATCTATACAATGACGATATAACCGTCGAGAATTCAACAGAAATCAACTTTATGGTTAAAGCAGAACATGGCGCTTCGCCTGGAGAATATTATGTTCAGATCAAGAAAAAATCCTCAGGTGAAACGATCGCAAGTGGCCCTGACGATGGAACTATCACTGTATCCTAAGCTGGTCACTGCCAAACAAATACTCTATGACTGACTGCAATTCACATCGGCATCAACGGCTCTGCCCTCACGCCGGCAAAATCTTGCCGGGTTCTTGATGTTTTGCGGTCGAGTGTCTGCTTGATCGGCTTCCGCAGCTGCCTCCTCAAGTCCTTCACCTCATGCGGGCCAGCGAGAAATCGGCCCGCCGGCCGCCCCGCCGCCCGCAGCGATGCCTGATGCACCAGCGAGGTCCAGCTGTTGGTCGAGGCGAGGTGGCAGTAGAGCAGGCCGAGCGCGCCTGATTTGCGCAGGTCGAGCCTCGTCTGAGCTTGTTGAAGGCCGGCTCGTCGATCACCTGGAAATCGGTGAGGTTGAGCACCTCGCCGCCTTCGAGCGTCAGCGGCGGACACCAGCGGTCAACAGAATCGACCGCATCAAAGGCCGAATACATGACCGCTCCAGACTTGCGCCGTATCTGCCAGTTGCCTCTTGCCCTGAGAGGGGCCGTCCATACATGACGAAGTGAAGAGCGTCTTCGCCAGTCTTCAAGGCATGCGGCGCATCAATACAAGCGAGGAACTCGCTTGATTGTCCATACCCGGAATGCTCCGTTACCACTTTGGACGTCCGGAGAAGATTGATGACAGGCTTTGTCGACCGCGAGCGCGCGGCGCAACTGATGGACCGCGCCGGCATCGAGGCGCTGGTGCTGTGCGCGCCCGAGGCCTTCCACTATGCGACCGGTGCCTCGATCGGCCCGGCGGGGCTGTTCCGGCGCGCCGGCGCCGGCTTCGTCGTCATTCCCGCTGGCCACGACCTGCCGATCGGCGTGGTGGTGGCGGATTTCAATGCCGCGCAGCTGCAACGGGTCCTGCCGGACGCTGTCATCCGCAGCCACCCGATCTGGATCGAATCGGCCACGCTTGACGCATCGACGTCAGGGCAAGGGCTGGCGCAACGCATAGAGGCCGGTCTTGGAGGGTCCGGCCGGGCGCCTGGTTTTTCACGACCGGCAACATTCGACCTGACCAATTCCGTCGGCGAACTGAAGCAGATCCTTGCCGGCTTCGGTCTCGAGCGCGCAACGATCGGCGTCGATCTCGATTTTGTCGCCGCCGCCGATTTCTCGGCCATGCAGGCATTGCTGCCGGCCTGCATCATGGTCGATGGCTCGGCCGTCCTCGATCGGTTGCGGGCCATCAAGTCGCAACGCGAGATCGACTTTCTCCAGCAAGGCATCATCCTATCGGAAGCCGGCCTGGACCGGCTGCAGGTGGATGCCATGGCAGGCATGCGCCAGGCCGATCTCATTGCCCTCTACCGGCAAGGCGTCGCCACGGCGGCATCCGGCCTGTCCCATCCGGTCGCCATGGCAGAATATGTGACGCTGGGCGCCAGGGCCAAAGGCGCCGATGCGAAAGCCATGCCCGGCGATCCGCTGAAGTGCGACATGGTCTGCACGGTCGGCGGCTACGCCTCCGATATGTCGCGCAACTTCACCTTCGGGCCGCCATCCGCCGAGCAGGCCGAGCTGCATGCCATCGCCGAACAGGCCTTCGAGGACGGACTGGCATCCCTTGTTCCCGGCAACACCCTCGCCCATGTGCATCAGGTGGCCACCGGCAGTCTGGCGCGGCAGGGGCTGCGCTCCTACCGCCGCGGCCATTTCGGCCATGGCGTCGGCCAGTCGGTGTTTTCCGAACAATGGCCGTTCATCGCGGCCGACAGCGATGTCGTGATCGAAGCCGGCATGGTGCTGGCTTTCGAGATCCCGCTATACATCGACGGCCTCGCCAGCTTCAATCTCGAGGACCAGTTCCTGATCACGCCGGGCGGGCCCATTGCCATGAACCGACTGCCGAGGCGGCTGGAGAGGATTGGATAGCGAGGGCCTTTGGAACGCTTTGCGGTCGGCCTGCTTCTGGGTGTCATATTGCGTCGTGGTCATCATCCGGAATGGCCCACGTGGAGCCACAGCGTGCGAACATGCTAAGACATCAGCCTCGCAACTCAGGGAAAGACCGGAACCTCATGACCGAAGCTGGCAGCCAGGACGAGCCTGATTCAGGCCACGATATGGAAGGGCGCGCGCCTGTACGCCGCATCCCCGACATCATCTCGCTGGTCAAGGATTTCTACGGGGAATTGCGGCCGGCCGAACGCCGTGTCGCCGATGTCGTGCTCGACGATGTCAAATACGCCGTCGACGCCTCAAACGCCGCCCTTGCCCAGCGCGCCGGGGTCAGCGAACCGACGGTGACCCGGTTCTGCCGCGCCATAGGCTGCGAGGGCGTGCGCGACTTCAAGCTGAAGCTGGCGCAGAGCCTCGTCGTCGGTGCGCTCTATCTGGCCAAGTCACCTTCCGTCAGCAATGACAATGGCATGCCGTTCTGGAACGCCGTGTTCGGCGAGGCGCGCCGGGCGCTCCAGGAGGCCGAGCGGCAGCTCGATCCGGCGCAGCTGCAGAAGGCGGCCGAGCTGATCGCCAAGGCGCGCCAGGTCACGGTCTTCGGCCTCGGCGGCAGCTCCTCGGCGCTGGCGCAGGAAACCCAGTACCGGCTGTTCCGCTATGGTATATCGATCAGCGCCCAGTGTGATCCCTATCTGATGCGCATGACCGCCTCGACGCTCAAGCCTGGCGACCTGGTGATCGCCATTTCGGCGACGGGACGCACCCGCGAGGTAATCGAGGCCGTCGAGCTCGCCAAGCACTACCGCGCCAATGCGATCGCCGTGACCGCGCCCGACACCGAGCTCGCGCGCGCCTGCGACGTCAGGCTGACGGTGGCGGTATCAGAATATCCCGACACGCTGAAGCCGACGGCGTCGCGCTTCGCCTTCCTGGCCGCGATCGACCTTTTGGCGGTGGCTTCGGCCTACAAGCTCGACGGCTCGGCCCGCGAGACCGTCCGCCGCATCAAGTACAACGCCCAGATCCACCGCACCGGCAAGGAAATGGAACCGCTCGGGGATTAGTTCTTTCCTTCTCCCCGTTCACGTCCGTTCACGGGGAGAAGGTGGATTGGCGCGCAGCGCCAAGACGGATGAGGGGCAGCGCCGGGTCCGACAGTTACCGTTCCAACACGATTAGACGCACGCAGCAAGAGGAAAGAAATGCTCGAAATAGCACCATCGAAACAGGCCGCCGCATGGCTCGGGTCCTTTGCCAAGGCGCTCGAAGCTGGCGACGCGTCGGCGGCGACCGACCTGTTTGTCGATGACTGCTACTGGCGCGATCTCCTGACCTTCACCTGGAACATCACCACCATGGAAGGCCGCGAGGCGATCGCCGCCATGCTCAAGTCAACGCTGGCGACGACCAGGCCGACGGCGTGGCAGCTGACCGGCGAGGCGACCTCGGACGAGAGCACCGTCGAGGCCTGGTTCAGCTTCGAAACCGCTGACGCTTCGGGAGAGGGCGTCATGCGGCTGCGCGACGGACGCTGCCGGACGCTGTTCACGGCGATGACCGACCTGAAAGGGTTCGAGGAGCGCAAGGGGGCGGAACGGCCGCTGGGCGTGCGCCACAAGGCCGATCCCAGGCGCGAGACCTGGTCGGAAGCGCGGGCGCGCGAGACGCGCGAGCTTGGCACTGATGAACAGCCCTATTGCCTGGTCATCGGCGGCGGCCAGGGCGGCATCATGCTGGGCGCGCGGCTGCGCCAGCTCGGCGTGCCCACCATCGTCATCGAGAAAAATGCCCGGCCCGGCGATTCCTGGCGCAACCGCTACCGCACGCTCGTCCTGCACGACCCGGTCTGGTACGACCATCTGCCCTACATTCCCTTCCCCGAAAACTGGCCGGTGTTCACGCCCAAGGACAAGATGGGCGACTGGCTGGAAATGTACACGCGCGTCATGGAGCTCAATTACTGGGTCGCCACCAAGTGCCTCAGCGCCTCCTATGACGAGGCCGAGAAAGTCTGGACCGTGGTGGTCGACCGCGTCGGCCGGCACACCACGCTGAAGCCGAAGCACATCGTCTTCGCCACCGGCGCCTATGGCCCGCCACGGCGGATCGATCTGCCGGGCGCCGACCAGTTCAAGGGCGAGTTGCTGCACTCCAGCCAGTATGCCAGCGGCGAGAAATTCCGCGGCAGACGCGTCGCGGTCATCGGCGCGGCAAGCTCGGGGCACGATGTCTGCGTCGACCTCTGGGAAAGCGGCGCCGAGGTGACCATGATCCAGCGTTCGCCGACCACCGTGGTCAAGTCGGACACGCTGATGGAAGTCGGCTTCGAGATCTTTTCGGAGACCGCACTGGCACGCGGCATCACCACCGAGAAGGCCGACATGATCGTCGCCTCGACGCCGTTCGCGCTGGTGCCCAAGGGCCAGCGAGCGCTCTACGAGGTGATCAAGGCGCGCGACGCGGCCTTCTACGACCGCCTGCGCGCCGCTGGCTTCGCCATCGATTTCGGCGACGACGAAACCGGCCTTTTGATGAAGGCCTACCGCACCGGCTCCGGCTACTACATCGATGTCGGCGCCTCCGACCTGATCATCGACGGCGAGATCGGCGTCCGCAGCGGCGTCGCCATCAAGTCGCTGACGCCGAGCGGCATCCTGTTCGAGGACGGCTCCGAACTCGCCGCGGACGCAATCATCGCCTGCACCGGCTATCAGTCGATGAACGAGACGGTGGCGGCGATCGTCTCTCGCGAGGTCGCCGACAAGGTCGGCCCCTGCTGGGGCCTCGGTTCGGGCGTGAAGGGCGACCCCGGCCCATGGCAAGGCGAGCTGCGCAACATGTGGAAACCGACCGCGCAGGAAGCGCTGTGGTTCCACGGCGGCAACCTCGCGCTGTCGCGCTTCTATTCGAAATATGTGGCGCTGCAGATCAAGGCACGGATGGAGGGAGTAGAAACGCCGGTTTATGGGCCGGTGAGCAACGCCGGTCGGTGAAGTTCGATCTCCCCCCTTGTGGGGGAGATGGCCGGTAGGCCAGAGGGGGGCGCTGTCCCGCGGCTTATCAACCGACGGCAGCCGCATCTTCGGGAAGGTTCTTGGTTCCGTTGCAGGATGAAGAAGGTTGCGTTCCTTCACGCCCCCCTCTGCCCTGCCGGGCATCTCCCCCACGAGGGGGGAGATTGGCCAATCACTCATGCCGATGCCCGAAATGCCTTGCCGCCACCTCGACATGCGTATGCGACGCATGCACCCCGAAACGCTCGGTTTCGCTGACATCGTTGACCGCCTCGTTCGGCCACCAGGTGCCGCCGATGGCGATGCCTTCGCAGACCAATCTTTGATCGGCGACCAAAGACGCGCCGACCGCGTCGACGAAGGTGAAGCGGCCCGGCCGCTGCCGCAGCACGGCGACGTCGCCGACGGTGCCGACCGCCAGCGTGCCCAGATCGGGCCTTGCGATCGCCCGTGCCGGCGCCTGTGTCGCGGCGCGCAAGACCTCGACCAGCGGCATGCCGAGCGCCAGCAGCTTCGACATGCAGACCAGGATATCGAAGGCCGGCCCGTCGACGCAGTAGAGATGAACGTCGCTGCTGATCACGTCGGGCGCCAGCCCTTCCTCGAGCATGGCCCGGGCAACGGCGAAATCGAAGGAACCCATGCCGTGGCCGATATCGAAGATGACGCCGCGCTCGCGCGCCAGCCGCATGTCCGGCCGCACCGCGCCGGAGGCGAACACCGGCGCATTGGGAAACGGCCGGAAGCAATGGGTGAGGACATCGCCCTTGCGCAGGCGAGGCAGCACTTCCGAGCGCCCGGGCGGCGGCTCGTCTATATGCGCCATCAGCGGCAGGCCGGCCTGGTCGGCGGCCTCCAGCGCCAGGTCGACCGGAGCGATGCCGCTGGTGCCGCCGGCGTGCTTGCCGGAGCGAACTTTTACGCCGACCACGACGTCGCGGTGCTCGCGCACCGCCGCCACAACCTCGCGCGGTTCGCAGAGCCTGAGATCGCTGCATTCGCCGACCGAAACCGTCCGCGAGAAGCCGAAAATGCCGGCGAAGGAAATGTTGACATAGGCCAGGATGCGAACCTTCGAGCGCTCCATGACGTGGCGGCGGAAGCCGAGGAAATTGCCGGCGCCCGCACTGCCCGCATCGATGAAGGTGGTGGTGCCGCTCTTTGCGGCCAGCCTATCGGCATCGACGCCGAGCGAGGTGCCGCCCCAATAGACGTGGCTGTGCAGGTCGACGAGACCTGATGTGACGATGCAGCCGCCGGCATCGACGACCTGCGCGGCGCGCTCGGCCGGGATATCGGTATCGATCGCGGCGACCCGGCCATTGGCAATGGCGACATCGCGCGGCGCGTCGATGCCGGCCGCCGGATCGATAAGCCGTCCACCCTTCAGCAGGAGGTCGAATTGCATTGAGGTCACCTCCGGTTCGTTGTTTTGCTTCTCAGAGACTGTTTCGAGATTCGCTCTGGTGAGCCATATGGTGGTGGTTTCGAGACCCGGAGCGGAGCGGACATTTGGGTCCGTTAGCAACCGGAAGCGCGGAAAACGCCGCCAGATGGCCGCCGGAGTAGAATTTCCAAACAGTCTCTCTCAGAGAGGCCGGTACGCGACCGCCTCGACCTCGATCTTGATATCGATCATCAGCCGCGATTCGACCGTGCTGCGGGCCGGCGGGTTCTTCGGAAAGTGCCTCGCATAGACGGCGTTGAAGGCGCCGAAATCGCGCGCGTCTTCCAGCCAGACCGTGGTCTTGACCACATCGTCCAGGGTGCAGCCCGCGAGCGCCAGCGCGGCCCTCACATTGGCGAGCACCTGCTCGGTCTGTTCCGTTATGCCGCCCTTGACCACGATGCCGTCGCTGCCGACGGGAACCTGGCCCGAGACATAGACGAGATCACCGGCCCGCACGGCCGGCGACAACGGTACATGCGACGTTCCAAAACATTGCTTGGGCAAGGGAGGGCCTCCTCTGATGGCAGGGCGGGGTGCCGTGGCGGCGCCCGCTTCGATCGACATTTACCCCGATCGGGGCGATCCTCATAGAGGCCTTGTTGGAAAGCAACATTCTTCCAAATCCATGTTGCTTTATTACAGAAGCGCTTGCATCGTGCGCGCTGGCGGCCCGCCTTGCGGCCGCAACGCCCATACGCATTTGCCGGACCGGAGACAGCAGGAATGACTTACGACAAGAACCCGTTTCCATCAGGCGATGCCGACCGCCACGCGCTCTGGGAAATGCTGGTTCGGCGCGACATCGACGCCTTCATCGGCCAGGACTGGCCCATGGTCGAGGGTGATTTCGTCGCTGACAGCTTCTTCGGCATGCACGCGCATTTCCTTAGCAACGCCGATTCATGGCGGCTGCAGTTTCCGAGGCTGGACATCTACCGCGACGAGTGGCTGCGCCAGGCCAAGGAGACCGCCGCGACCAAATTCGCCGAGCCGCTGCGCGAGGCGCTGTTTCGCGTCACCAACATGCGCGACATCGATGTCGACGGCGACCGCGCCGTGCTGCACAAGAAGTTCGACGGCTCGGTCGCCAAGGCGGACGGCAGCGTCGACAGGCTGAAATGGCAGACGCTGTATTTCTGCACCAAGGTCGCCGGCAGATGGAAGATTGCTGGCTTTGTCGGCTACATGCCGTATCCGCTCGGCGAACCCGCGACATCCTAGGAACAAGCCCGCGCCGGTGGTGGCCGCGAATTGTTGACGCAAATGTTCGCCAATCTGGTCGAGAACGCGCTGCGCCATTGTCCACCGGGCACGTCCATCAGACTGTCGGTGACGCGCCGGGACGAGCGCGTTAGGAGCCGATCTCCCCCTTGCGGGGGAGATCGGCAGCCACTCAGCGGTCGATGCGCGTCGACAGGATGATCGAAGACAGGGTCCGCTCGACCCCGTCCATGGCGCCGATCTGGTCGAGCAGCAGATCGAGATCGCGGATCGACGGCGCGTCGACGATGACGATCATGTCGAAATTGCCGCTGACCGAATGCAGGGTCCTGACTGGTGCCAGCGCGCGCAGGCCGCGCACCACCTTGTCGGCGAGTTTGGGTGTCACGGTGAGCAGCACATGCGCCCGTACCAGCCCCTGCTCATAGTCCGGCGCCAGCCGCACGCCATAGCCTATGATGATGCCGCGTTGCTCCAGCCGCTCCAGCCGGCTCTGCACGGTCGTCCGTGACACGCCGAGCCGCCGCGCCAGTTCGGCGGTCGAGGCACGCGCGTTCTCGCGCAGCAGCGAAAGCAGGGCCTGTTCGGCGTCACTGAGCATTTCAACGATTTCCGTCGGCGGATTGCGTAATCAGAGTTTCGTTTCGAACAATTCCACGCTTCCTTTCGACGGGCAAGCTGCAAAACTCATGCATGTCGCCCAAAAGTGTGCAGCGGTTTTGGGACAACGAGATGCATTAAACAAAAGATGCGAGGGATCGGTCATGAAGAAAATTGTCGTTGTCGGCGCCGGCAAGATAGGCTCGACCATTGCCGAGATGCTCGCCGCCACCGGGGATTATCAGGTCACGCTCGTCGACCGCTCGGCGGAGCAGCTCGCTGCCGCCGAACTGCCGGCCACGGTTGCGACGCTGGAACTCGACATCGAAGCCGCCGGCACGCTGGAAGCCGCGCTCGCCGGCAAGTTCGCGGTGCTCAGCGCCGCCCCCTTCCACCTGACCACGCGAATCGCCGAGGCGGCGGCAAGTGCCGGCGTGCACTATCTCGATCTCACAGAGGACGTCGTCTCGACCCGCCGGGTCAAGGAACTGGCGCGCCCGGGCAAGAGCGCCTTCATCCCGCAATGCGGCCTGGCGCCGGGCTTCATCTCGATCGTCGCCAACGACCTCGCCAGCCGCTTCGACACGCTGGAAAGCGTGCGCATGCGCGTCGGCGCGCTGCCGCAATACCCGTCCAACGCGCTGAACTACAATCTGACCTGGAGCACCGACGGCGTCATCAACGAATATTGCGAGCCCTGCGAAGCGATCGTCGAGGGCGAGCTGGTCGAAGTGCCGCCGCTGGAGGAGCGCGAGGAATTCTCGCTCGATGGCGTCACCTACGAGGCCTTCAACACCTCCGGCGGCCTGGGCACGCTGGCCGAGACGCTGAAGGGCAAGGTGCGCACGCTGAACTACCGCACCATCCGCTACCCCGGCCATGCCGCGATCATGAAGGCACTGCTCAACGACCTTGGCCTGCGCCACCGCCGCGATGTGCTGAAGGACATCTTTGAAAGCGCCCTGCCGGCGACGCTGCAGGACGTGGTCATCGTCTTCGTCACCGTCTCGGGCCGCAAGAACGGTCGCCTGCTGCAGGAGACCTACGCCAACAAGATCTACTCGAAGCGCATTGGCGACACGGTGCGCAGCGCCATCCAGATCACCACAGCTTCCGGCATCTGTGCCGTGCTCGACATGCTGGCCGACGGCAGCCTGCCGGCGACCGGCTTCATCAAGCAGGAAGACATCGCCCTCGACGCCTTCCTCGCCAACCGCTTCGGCCGCGCCTATGCGCAACACGAGATGGTTAGCCGGCTCGCGAGCTGAACGCGTAAATCTCCCCCCTTGAGGGGGGAGATCACACCCCCTCAAATATGCAGCGCGTGCCCCAGCGCCTTCAGCGCTGCTTCCTGGAAGCCTTCGCCTTGCGTCGGATGGGCATGGATGGTGCCGGCGATGTCCTCCAGCCTTGCGCTCATTTCGAGCGCCAGCCCGAAGGCCGCCGCCAGTTCCGACACGCCCTGCCCGACCGCCTGGATGCCGAGCACCAGATGGTTGTCGGCGCGCGCCACGACGCGGACGAAACCGTCCTCGCCGAGCTTCGTCATGGCGCGGCCGTTGGCGGCGAACGGGAACATGCCGATCTTGAGCTCGCCGCCGAGCGCCTTGGCCTCTTCCGGCGACAGGCCTGCCGTCACCAGCTCGGGATCGGTGAAGCAGACGGCGGGAATGGAGCGCTTGTCCCAGTTGCGTTTGTGGCCGGCGATGATCTCGGCGACCATCTCGCCCTGCGCCATCGCCCGGTGTGCCAGCATCGGCTCGCCGGTGACGTCGCCGATGGCAAAAATGCCGCGCATCGAGGTGCGGCACTGGTCGTCGATGCGGATGAATTTGCCCGCCATGTCGAGGTCGATCTGGTCAAGCCCCCAATCTTCGGTCACCGGCTTGCGGCCGACCGTCACCAGGATCTTGTCGGCGGCGACCTTGGCGCTCTTGCCGTCCGACGTCTCGACCAGCAGCGCGTCGCCCTTGGCCCCTTTGGCCTTGGCACCGGTCATCATTTCGACGCCGAGCGCGTTGAGCCGCTTGACCACCGGTCGGGTAAGCTCTGCATCATACAGCGCCAGCACGCGCGGCAAGGCCTCGACCACGGTCACCTCGGCGCCCATTTTCGCGAAGGCAATGCCGAGTTCCAGCCCGATATAGCCGCCACCGACCACCGCGAGCTTTTTTGGAACCTCGCTTAGCGCCAGCGCCTCGGTGGACGAAATCACCGGCCCGCCGAAGGGCAGGAACGGCAGTTCGACCGGCGCCGAGCCGGTGGCGATGACGATCGCCTCGGCACGGATCACTTGGCTTCCGGTCTCGGTCTCGACCGCGACGGTCTTGCCGTCACGAAATGTCGCCCAGCCATGCACGGTCTTCACGCCGGCCTTCTTGAGCAGTCCGGCGACGCCGCTGTTGAGCCGGCTGACGATGCCGTCCTTCCAGGCGACTGTTTTGGCAAGATCGAGCCTCGGCGTTGTGACCGAGATGCCGAGCGGGCTCTTGCCGCCGGCCATGTGCGAGACCTTCTCGAACTCTTCCGCCGCATGGATCAGCGCCTTGGACGGGATGCAGCCGACATTGAGGCAGGTGCCGCCCGGTTTGCCGGCTTCCACGATCACCGTATCGACGCCGAGCTGCCCGGCACGGATGGCGCAGATATACCCGCCGGGGCCGGCGCCGATGACGAGCAGCTTGCAGGAGATTTCTTTCATGGGGTCGGCGTCCTTTTAGTCAGAACTGCAAGTGACACCCTCCTGCCCGGCCTCGCGCCGCCCCTCATCCGCCTGCCGGCGCCTTCTCCCCGTATAGTGACGGGGAGAAGGGGGCTGATCGTGACGCTGGCGCCGTCCCTGCAACGTTGGCGATTGGCGAAACCGCCGATGACGGCGTCTTTCTCCCCGTCACTATACGGGGAGAAATGCCCGGCAGGGCAATGAGGGGCGGCGCGGCACTGAATGTGAAGCGACCGAGAAACACGCTGAGAACGCACTACATCCCCCTCAATCCACGAAAATCAGCGCCGGCGTTTCCAGCAGCGTCTTGATGCGCTGGATGAACACCGCCGCGTCCCAGCCGTCGATGACGCGATGGTCGAAGCTGGACGACAGGTTCATCATCTTGCGCGGGATGAACTGGGTGCCGTCCCACACCGGCCGCACCATCATCTTGTTGACGCCGATGATCGCCACTTCCGGATGGTTGATGACCGGTGTCGTCGCCACGCCGCCCATGGCGCCGAGCGAGGTGATGGTGATGGTCGAGCCGGACAGCTCATCGCGCGTCGCCGTGCCGGACTTGGCCGCCTCGGCCAGCCTGACGACCTCAGTGCCGCATTCCCAGATGTCGCGCGCCTCGGCGTGCTTGACCACCGGCACCACAAGCCCCGACGGCGTCTGGGCCGCGATGCCGATATGGATGCCGCCATGCTGGTGGATGACGCCGGCCTCGTCGTCGAACAGCGAATTGAGATTGGGCTGGTCCGATATCGCCTTGACCATCGCCCGCATCAGGAACGGCAGCAGCGTCAGCTTCGGCCTCTCCACGCCCGGGCGCTTCTCCTTGTTGAGCGCGGCGCGCAAATCTTCCAGCGCGGTGACGTCGATCTCCTCGACATAGGTGATGTGAGGGATGCGCGATTTCGACAGCGTCATCTTCTCGGCGATCTTGCGCCGCAAGCCCACCACCTTGATGTCCTCGACGGCATCGTTGCGGGCGAGGCCCGGTGCCCTGGCAACCCGCGGTCCGCGTGCCAGGAAAGCCTCGATGTCCTCATGACCGATGCGACCGGCCGGGCCGCTTCCCGCAACTTGCCTCAGATCGACGCCGGCCTCCTTCGCCCGCAGGCGAACAGCCGGCGAGGCCAGCGGCTTTTCGCCTTCAGGACGCGGCGCGCCGACGGGCCCGACAACTCCGGACGTCGGCGCAGTACCCCCACCCCTAGCCCCTCCCCACAAGGGGGAGGGGGACTCGGTCTCTGCCGCCCGTATACCGGTATCTGATTCCCTGGCGCCCGTGGTTCTTGGCGCATTCTTGGATGTGGCTGACTTGGCGTCGGCCTTCGTGGTTGAAACGCGTCCCCCTCCCCCTTGTGGGGAGGGGTTAGGGGTGGGGGTACTCTCAGCCGTGACTTTTGCCGGCGCCGCACCCTCCGCATTCCCCTCGCCCGCCACCTTCAGCCGCACGATGGGCGAACCGATCGCCACCGTGTCGCCGATCTCGGCGCCCAGCCACAGTATCTCGCCATCGACCGGCGACGGGATTTCGACCGTCGCCTTGTCGGTCATGACGGCGGCAAGCACGCTGTCCTCGCGCACGATGTCGCCGACCTTGACGTGCCATTCGACGAGCTCGGCCTCGGCGACACCCTCGCCGACATCGGGCAGCTTGATGATGTGCTCGCCCATGTCAGGCCTCCATGGTTTCGATGAGGGCGCGGCCGACACGGGCGGGACCGGGAAAATAATCCCATTCCTGCGCATGCGGATAGGGCGTGTCCCAGCCGGCGACCCGCGCCACCGGCGCCTCCAGATGGTAGAAGCAGTTTTCCTGCACCAGAGCCGACAGCTCGGCGCCGAAGCCCGAGGTCAGCGTCGCCTCGTGGACGATGACGCAGCGTCCGGTTTTTTTCACTGAAGCCACGATGGTGTCGAGGTCGAGCGGCAGCAGGGTCCTGAGGTCGATGATCTCGGCATCGATGCCGGTTTCCTCGACGGCGGCCTGCGCGACATAGACCATGGTACCGTAGGCCAGCACGGTGACGGCAGAGCCAGCCCGCCGGATCGCCGCCTTGCCGAGCGGCACCGTGTAGTGGCCGTCCGCGACCTCGCCGAGCTCGTGCTTCGACCACGGCGTCACCGGCCGGTCGTGATGGCCGTCGAACGGACCGTTGTAGAGCCGCTTGGGTTCGAGGAAGATCACCGGATCCGGATCCTCGATCGCCGCGATCAAAAGCCCCTTGGCGTCATGCGGGTTGGACGGCACCACCGTCTTCAGGCCGGACACATGGGTGAACAGCGCTTCCGGGCTCTGGCTGTGGGTCTGGCCGCCGAAAATACCGCCGCCGGTCGGCATGCGCACCACGATCGGGCAGGTGAAATCGCCGTTGGAGCGGTAGCGCAGCCGCGCCGCTTCCTGGGTCAGCTGGTCGTAGGCCGGATACATGTAGTCGGCAAACTGAATCTCCACGCACGGCTTCAGGCCATAGGCCGCCATGCCGATGGCCGAGCCGACAATGCCGGATTCGCTGATCGGCGTATCGAAGCAGCGGCTCTTGCCGTATTTGGCCTGCAGGCCTTGCGTGCAGCGGAAGACGCCGCCGAAAAAGCCGACATCCTCGCCGTACACGACGACGCGGTCGTCGCGCGCCATCGACACGTCCATGGCGTCGCGAATGGCCTCGATCATGGTCCGTCTCGGCATGGCTCAGACTCCCGCCTGCTGGCGCTGGCGCCGCAGATGCGGCGGCATTTCGGCGTAGAGCCCTTCGAACATGTCGCGCGTCGACGGCTTGCCGCCGGCATGCAGCGTGCCGTGGCTTTCCGCTTCCTTCTGCGCCGCGATCACCGTGTCGAGGATTTCCGCCTCGGCCTGCGCGTGCCGCTCCTCCGACCAGACGCCGAGCGCGATGAGATGGTTCTTCAGCCTCACGATCGGGTCGCCGAGCGGCCAGGCGTCGGATTCGGTCTTCGGCCGGTAGGCGGACGGGTCGTCCGAGCTCGAATGCGCGCCGGCGCGGTAGGTGACATATTCGACCAGCGTCGGCCCGAGATTGCTGCGCGCCCGCTCCGCCGCCCATTTGGCCACCGCATGGACGGCGAGATAGTCGTTACCGTCGACACGCAAGGACGGGATGCCGAAGCCAAGGCCTCTGGCGGCGAACGTGCCCGAGCCGCCGCGCGCGATGCCCTGGAAGGTCGAGATCGCCCACTGGTTGTTGACGACGTTGAGCACGACGGGCGCCTTGTAGGTGGAGGCGAACACCAGCGCCGAATGGAAGTCGGACTCGGCCGTCGAGCCGTCGCCGATCCAGGCGGCGGCGATCTTCGAATCGTTCGAGATCGCCGAGGCCATCGCCCAGCCGACCGCCTGGATGTACTGCGTCGCCAGATTGCCGGAGATCGAGAAGAAGCCGTGCTCCTTCGACGAATACATGATCGGCAATTGCCGGCCCTTCAGCGGGTCGGCCTCGTTGGAATAAATCTGGTTCATCATCGTGACCATCGGATAGCCGTCGGCGATGAGCAGGCCGGCCTGCCGGTAGGTCGGGAAATTCATGTCGCCGGGTTCGAGCGCCTTGCGGAAGGCACAAGCCACGGCCTCTTCGCCCAGATGCTGCATGTAGAACGAGGTCTTGCCCTGGCGCTGCGCCATCTGCATGCGGGCGTCGAAGGTTCGCAACGTCATCATGTGGCGCAGGCCCGCCAACAGCTCGTCGCTGGAAAGCAGGCCGGCCCAAGGGCCGACGGCTTCGCCGGCGCGGTTCAGCACGCGGATGATCGAGAAGGCATGATCGCGGATGGCGCGCGGATCGACAGAGATTTCGGGGCGCGGCACCGAGCCGGCCTTCGGGATCGGCACATTGGAAAAGTCAGGCGTTCCGCCCGGCCGCACTTCCGGCTCCGGAACGTGAAACCGCAACATCCCAGCATCGGCCATGACCTCTGTCCTCCAATGTTGCCTGGTGCGGATAGTTGCATATCTGCACGGCCAGACCAGTGCGAATTCGTCGGGCAAGCCTGCGCAAGTCGGTTCCGGACGCGCCGGCCGATCTAGCCTCCCGCGCACCAGGATGAAGATATGTCGCCGAAATTTCTTGTCGATGTTGGGTGGTGAAGCGCAATTAAGGGGAAGGTTGGGCTGGGTTTGTCGCCAGATAAGGCGATTTAGGGGGCAGAGCCTAGCGGCCTTCCTTCTCCCCTTGTGGAAGAAGGAAAAGTGCGGTCAGTGCCAATCGTCGTTCACCCCGCCCCCGCATCATGCTAACCAACCCGCCATGGCACAGAAGAAAGCTTACGAGGTCGATGGGTGGCTGGCGCGGCCGGACCAGCGCATCTCCATTGTCCTGCTTTATGGTCCCGATCGCGGCCTCGTCTCGGAGCGGGCGAAGGCTTTTGCCGGCAAGACCGGCCTGCCGCTCGATGATCCCTTCTCGGTGGTCCGGCTTGAGGGCTCGGAGGTTGACCGCGACGAGGGCCGCCTGCTCGACGAAGCCCGCACCGTGCCGATGTTTTCAGACCGGCGGCTGCTCTGGGTGCGCAATGCCAGCGGCCAGAAGGCGCTGGCCGATGACGTCAAGGCGCTGACGGCGGAGCCCGCGCGGGACGCGATCATTCTCATTGAGGCCGGCGACCTCAAGAAGGGCGTCGGGCTGCGCGCCATCGTCGAGGCGGCGGACAACGCCATAGCGCTGCCATGCTACGCCGATGAAGCCCGCGACATCGACGCCGTTATCGACGACGAACTGCGCAAGGCCGGCATGTCGATGACCATGGAGGCGAGACAGGCGCTGCGCCGCAATCTTGGCGGCGACCGGCTGGCCTCGCGCGGCGAGATCGAAAAGCTCATTCTCTACGCCCACGGCCAGCAGGAAATCGGACTGGAGGAGGTCAAAGCGATGTCGGGCGACGTGTCCGGCGCCTCTTTCGACGACGCGGTCGACGCGCTGCTCGAAGGCAAGATCGGCGACTTCGACACCGCCTTCACCCGCCATTGCCAGTCCGGCGGGCAGCCCTTCCTGGTGCTGTCCTCGGCGATGCGGCAGCTGCAGCAAATCCAGGCCATGCGCGGCCAGATGGATTCGGGCGGCCGCAATGCAGCTTCCGTCGTTGCCGCCGCCCGACCGCCGGTCTTCTTCTCGCGCCGCAAGCTGGTGGAGAAGGCGCTGGAGCGCTGGAACACCGACGCGCTCGGCCGTGCGCTGACCCGGCTGCAGACGGCGGTCCTGCAGACACGACGGCGGCCGGATCTTGCCGTGGCGCTGGCAAGACAGGCGCTGCTTGGTATCGCCGTGGAAAGCAGCCGGCTGGCGCAGAGGTAGTTCGTTGAGGCAGGCCGCTGACTATCGATGTCAGCGCCGCCCCTCATTGTCCTGCCGGACATTTCTCCCCGTATAGTGACGGGGAGAAAGACGCTGGCCGCAACGCCGACGCCCTACTTGCAAGGCGGATGATTGGGCGAAGTCGCCGATGACAGCGCCCCTCGCCCGTTTACGGGGAGAGGATGCCGGCAGGCAGGTGAGGGGCAGCGCAAAGCTCCAAAAGCAAGGTATGAGAGGAGTCCGTGCGCGGGAGCGCCTACTCTCGGGAGTCCAACAGTGGCCAATAATTCGCCGGCTAATTACCGCTCCTGCTTTAGCCGTCTGCACAGTTCGTCAAGCTGCTCAAGCGACCGATATGCTATGCGCAGCACGCCGCCCTTGCCCTTGTGATCGACCGACACGATCATGCCGATCGTATCGGTCAACAGCTTCTCCAGCGCCAGCGTGTCGGCGTCCTTCTGCTCCGGACTCGGCGCCGGCTTGGCCTCCTTCGCGCCGCCGGCTGGCATCTGCGCCAGTGCTTCGGCCTGGCGTACCGAAAGTCCCTCTTCGACGATGCGCTTGGCAAGGCCGGCCGGATCTTCCGCCGTCACCAGCGTGCGAGCGTGTCCCGCCGACAGCGCGCCGTCGACGAGCATGTCGCGGATCACGTCCGGCAGCTTAAGCAGCCTGAGCGTGTTGGCGACATGGCTGCGGCTCTTGCCGATCACCTGACCGAGATCGGCCTGGGTGTAGCCGTGCTCGTCGATGAGCTGCTGATAACCAAGCGCTTCCTCGACCGCGTTGAGGTCGGTGCGCTGCACGTTCTCGATGATCGCCAGTTCCAGGGCCGTGCGGTCGTTGACCTCGCGGATGATGACCGGGATCTCGGACAGCCCGGCGCGCTGCGCCGCGCGCCACCGGCGCTCGCCGGCGATGATCTCGTAGCGGCCGGCCTGTGTCGGCGACGGCCGCGCCACCACCGGCTGGACGACACCATGCTCTCGGATCGACTGGGCAAGGTCCGTCAGCTCGGCGTCGCCGAAATGGCGGCGTGGATTTTTCGGATTGGGGGTCAGGAACTCGATCGGCACCTTGCCGTCGGCGCTCATGCCAGGCTTTTCCGGTGCTTCCGGACGGTCGATCTCGCCGATCAGTGCTGCCAGCCCGCGGCCCAGTCTCTTTCTCGAAAGGTCGTCGCTCATCTTTGTTCCAAAGTCCCGTCTATTCCAGAAGCGATCGTTTCGGTATCGAATTGGTTTTAGCTATGCATCCGATCCAATCAAGCGGCGCGCAATTTACGCTCGCGGCGGATCACTTCCGACGCCAGCTGCAGATAGGCCTGGCTGCCCGAGCATTTCAGATCGTAGAGGATAGCCGGCTTGCCGTAGGACGGCGCCTCGGACACCCGCACATTGCGCGGAATGACGGTCTCGTAGACCTTGTCGCCCATATGCGCCCGCACATCCTGCACCACCTGGTTGGCGAGATTGTTGCGGCCGTCATACATGGTCAGCACGATGCCTTGGATAATAAGGTCCGGATTGATCGAGCGACGCACCTGTTCGACCGTCTCAAGCAATTGGCTGAGGCCCTCCAGCGCGAAGAACTCGCACTGCAGCGGCACCAGCACCGAATCGGCGGCCGCCATGGAATTGAGCGTCAAAAGGTTGAGCGAAGGCGGGCAATCGATCAGCACATAGCCGAAGGGCGCCCCGCGCTCGGTCGCGGCGCGCAGCGCATTGCGCAGCTTGAGCACCCGGTCCGGCGCCGAGGCTATTTCCATCTCAATGCCGAGCAGGTCGAGCGTCGACGGCACGATCGACAGACCAGGCACCGCCGTCGGGATGGCCGCGGCTTCCAGTTCCAGCTCCCCCGTCAGCACATCATAGGACGAGACCGTCCGATCCTTACGGTCGATGCCGAGGCCGGTGCTGGCATTGCCTTGCGGATCGAGATCGACGATCAGCACCTGTTCGCCGATCGCGGCCAGCGCGGTCGCCAGGTTGATGGCGGTGGTGGTCTTGCCGACGCCGCCCTTCTGGTTGGCTACGGTGATGATTCGGGGGCCATTCTTCATCATGGGTCTATGCCAGAAATTCATTTTTGAGTCGTCGCCTGGAGCAGATCAGACAGGTCGCAAGTTCGACAATTCGAGGATGACGCCGCTGGCGTCGGTCACACTTGGATGTTCTACCAGATCGAAGGACCATCGGTGAACGCTTTCTTCCACTTCGGCGCGGTAATCCCGGCCTTTGTGGAACAGGCCGCGCGCGCCTGACGTCAGCCAGGGCGCCGACAGGTCCAGCAACGTCGAAAGCGAAGCCAACGCCCGCGCCGTGACGATTTGCGGTGTCGAAACAAGTGCATGGCTGTCATCGATGCGGCGCGCCACGACCCGCGCCGGCAGGCTGAACTGCCCGACGACAGCCTGCAGGAAGGATGCTTTTTTGCGATTGCTTTCAACCAGATCGATGCTGGCGCCGTCACGCTCAACAAGCAGGAAAGCCATGACAAGGCCCGGGAATCCGCCGCCCGAACCGAGATCGACCCAGCGCGTCGCCCGAGGCTCGATTCGCGCCAACTGCGCACTGTCCAGGATGTGACGCCGCCAGACATCGCCAGCCGTCGATTGCGCAACGAGATTGATGCTGCGATTCCATTTCTGGAACAACTGCTCGAACGCCACCAGCCGATCGAATGTTTCACGTGAAACCGGGCCTGCCGCATCTTGCAGGCTCTCTAGGGAAAAAGAGCTCACGCAACATCCTTTTGCGGGCGCTGGGCGCTCTCCGCGTGGCGGACATGCGCGACGATGATCGCCAGCGCCGCCGGCGTCATGCCTTCCATGCGCTGGGCATCGGCGATGGAGCGCGGCCGTCGCGCCTGCATCTTCTGCTTCAACTCATTGGACAGGCCCGGCACACCGGCGAAATCGACTGTTTCAGGGATCAACCGGCTCTCCTCATGCCGGATCTGCGCCACATCGGTCTTCTGGCGATCCAGATAGACCGAATATTTCGCTTCCGTTTCAAGGCGTTCCGCCGTCTTGCCGTCGATTTCCGCAAAGCGTGGATCGACACGCACCAGCCAGGCCACATCGACATCGGGATAGGACAGCAACTCGTAGCCGGACCGGCGCACGCCATCCCGGTTGATCTCCAGCCCGTGCCGCGCCGCTTCATTGGGGGTCAGGGTGAGCGACTTCACCAGATCCCGCGCCTCATCGAGGCGCCGCATGACACTCTCGTAGCGCTGCATCCGCTGCGTCGAGGCAATGCCCAGTTTCGCGGCCAAGGGCGTCAGCCGCTCGTCCGCATTGTCGGCGCGCAGCGACAGCCGGAACTCGGCCCGCGAGGTGAACATCCGGTAGGGTTCGCTGATGCCGCGGCTGGTCAGGTCGTCGACCATCACGCCGATATAGGCTTCGGTGCGGCTGAGCACGATCTGCTCGCTGCCTGACGCGCGCCGTGCCGCATTGAGGCCGGCGAGCAGGCCTTGCCCGGCCGCCTCTTCATAGCCGGTCGTGCCGTTGATCTGCCCGGCGAGGAAGAGACCGTTGATGCGCTTCGTCTCCAGCGTCTGATGCAGCTCGCGCGGATCGACATGGTCATATTCGATGGCATAGCCGGGCTGCAGCATGACTGATCCCTCCAGCCCAGGAATGGTTTTGAGGATATCGAGTTGCACATCCTCAGGCAGCGAGGTCGAAATCCCGTTGGGATAGACCGTATCGTCATCGAGCCCTTCCGGCTCGAGAAAGATCTGATGGCCGTCCCTGTCGCCGAACTTGACGATCTTGTCCTCGATCGACGGACAATATCGCGGACCCACGCCTTCGATCGAGCCGGAATACATGGCGGAGCGACCGAGATTGGCGCGGATCAGTTCATGCGTGGCCGTCGTCGTGCGCGTGATGCCGCAATCGATCTGCGGTGTCTCGATGCGGTCGGTCATCAGCGAAAACGGCACCGGATCCACGTCCGCGGCCTGCTTTTCCAGCGATGCCCAATCGATGGTCCGACCATCGAGCCGTGGCGGCGTGCCGGTCTTCAGCCGGCCGAGCTTGAAGCCCGCGCGACCCATCGTCGCCGACAGGCCGATGCTCGCCTGCTCGTTCATTCGGCCGGCGACAATCTTCTTCTCGCCAATATGGATAAGCCCGCGCAGGAACGTTCCGGTCGTCAGAACGACCGCCCCACAAGCGAGCCGTCGGCCGTCGGCCAGGAGAACGGCCGCTATCTGGCCATCGGCGATTTCAAAGTCCAAAACCTCGCCTTCGACCACGTCGAGGTCGTTCTGCTGCCGAATCGCTTCCTGCATGGCAAGGCGATAGAGCTTCCTGTCGGCCTGGGTGCGCGGTCCGCGCACTGCGGGACCCTTGCGGCGATTGAGCAGGCGGAACTGGATTCCGGCAGCATCCGCCACCCGACCCATCAGGCCGTCCATGGCATCGATTTCGCGAACCAGATGGCCCTTGCCGAGCCCGCCGATCGCCGGATTGCAGGACATCACCCCGATCGTGTCGAAGCGCAGCGTTACAAGCGCGGTCTTCGCACCCGCGCGCGCGGCCGCGCTCGCCGCCTCGCACCCCGCGTGGCCGCCGCCCACCACAACCACATCATAGTGATCGGTCATTTCCAAACGTCCCTGACTCAAATGAATGAGGGGACACATGTCCCCGCCAGGCAGCGCTGTCAAGAAAACTCCGCGACGCGTTTCACGTGAAACAGCCTTATAGCGTGTCCACTCAGCGTTTCACGTGAGTCGGCGTACCGACTGTTTCACGTGAGTCACCCGAGTGGTACTGTGCAGGGGTTCAGTGGATTCGAGGACGGCAGCCACGTTTCATCGTTCGCTTTGGCCACCATCATAGACATTCGTGACCGCCGAAGCCTCCACGCGTTCGTCATCCACGGGCGGAGCAAGGAGCGTAAGCGACGAGCGCAGACCCGAGGATCCTGTGTGTTGTTCCCATGCTATGTTTGAAGTGGGAAGGAGACCGAGAGGATCCTGGTCGTCCTTTCACAGGACAGGCCG